>NZ_JBFUMP010000005.1:0-209963 GCF_054049315.1 Cellulomonas sp. P5_E12
GTCCCGGGCGTAGGAGCCCGGGACCGACCCCGGTGGCTCAGGCTCAGGCCTGGGCGCCCGTGATGAACGTGACCGCGTCGCCGACCGTGGCGAGGTTCTTGACCTCGTCGTCGGGGATGCGCACGTCGAACTTCTCCTCGGCGAGCGTGACGATCGTCATCATCGACAGCGAGTCGATGTCGAGGTCGTCGGTGAAGGACTTCTCGGGCAGGACGGAGTCGGTGGGCAGGCCGGTCTCCTCGCTGACGATCTCGGCCAGACCGGCCAGGATCTCCTGCTCGCTGTACGCCATGGGGTGTCTCCTCGTGTCGGGTGGTGCTTCGGGGATGAAGCTGTGGGGTCGGACGAACGGTACAACCGCAGTGGTCGAACCTCGGGGTTCAGGGCAGGACGACGACCTGCGCCGCGTAGACCAGGCCGGCGCCGAAGCCGATCTGCAGAGCCAGCGCGCCGCTGGACACCTGGCCCTCGCGCAGCAGCCGCTCGGCGGCCAACGGGATCGAGGCGGCGGACGTGTTGCCGGTGTCCGCGATGTCGCGGCCGACGACGACCGTGTCCGGGAGCTTCAGCGTCTTGATCATCTGGTCGATGATCCGCATGTTGGCCTGGTGCGGGATGAACGCCTCGATCTCGTCCGCGGTCACCCCGGCGGCGTCCAAGGCCTTCTGCGCGACGGGTGCCATCTGCCAGACCGCCCACTTGTAGACGCTCGGGCCCTCCTGGCGCAGGGTCGGCCAGCCGGCGCCCTCGTCGCGCGTCGCCAGCCACGAGTGCGTCTGCCGGATCGCCTGCGCCTGGCTGCCGTCCGAGCCCCAGATGGTCGGGCCGATGCCGGGCGTGTCGGACGGGCCGATGACGACCGCGCCGGCCCCGTCCCCGAGCAGGAACGAGATCGAGCGGTCGGTCGGGTCGACGAACTCGCTCATCTTCTCCGCGCCGATGACGAGCACGTGCCGGGCGGTACCCGCGCGGACCAGGGCGTCGGCCTGGCCGATGCCGTAGCAGTAGCCGGCGCAGGCGGCCGAGATGTCGAACGCCGCCGCCGGGGTCGCGCCGATGCGGTCCGCGATGATCGCGGCGCCGGCGGGCGTCTGGTGGAAGTAGGTGACGGTCGACAGGATGACCACGTCGATGTCCGCGCCGGTCAGGCCCGCGTTGGCGATCGCCTGCAGCGCCGCCGCCTCGGCGAGGTCGAGCACGTCGGTGCCCGCCTCGGCACGCCGCCGCGTGATGATGCCGGTGCGCTGCCGGATCCACTCGTCCGAGGAGTCGATGGGCCCGACCAGCTCGTCGTTCGGCACCACCCGCTCGCCGCGGACGCCGCCGAGGCCGAGGATGCGGGTGTGCGCCGGCCCGGTGGCCTGCGTGAGGGTGGGACGGGTCACGACGGGTTCTCCTGAGCTGGTGCGGGGGTTCCGGCGTGCCGACGGACGAGATCGCGCGCGGCATCGAGGTCGGCGGGGGTCTTGACAGCCACCGTCTCGACCCCGGGAAGCGTACGCCGGGCCAGCCCGGTGAGCACTCCTCCCGGTGCCACCTCGAGCAGGCCGGTGACACCGAGCTCGAGCAGCGTGGCCTGGCACAGGTCCCAACGGACCGGGTTGGCCACCTGGGCGACGACGAGCTCCAGGGCGCGTGCGCCCGAGGCCGTGACGGTGCCGTCCGAGTTGGTGAGCAGCCGCACCTGTGGCTCGCCGGGCGTCACGTCGTCCGCGGCAGCCCGCAGCTCGGCGACCGCGGGCGCCATGTGCTCGGTGTGGAACGCGCCGGCCACCTGCAGGGGGACCACGCGGGCGCGGCTCGGCGGGGCGGCGGCGAACGCGGCGAGGGCGTCGAGCGTGCCCGCCGCGACGACCTGCCCGCCGCCGTTGACGTTGGCGGGGACCAGGCCGTGGGTCGCGAGCGCCGCCAGGACCTCGTCCGGGTCGCCGCCCAGCACCGCGCACATGCCCGTGGGCGTCACGGCCGCCGCGCGGGCCATCGCCGCACCGCGCACGGTGACCAGGCGCAGGGCCTCGTCGTCCGTGAGCACGCCCGCGATCGCGGCCGCGGCGAGCTCGCCCACGGAGTGCCCGGCGGTGACGCCCGCAACTCTCTGCGCGGCGACCGCGAGGGAGGCGTCGGCGTCGAGGTCGAGGACGGCCCGCAGGCTCGCCAGCGCCGTGGCCACGAGGAGCGGCTGGGCGACGGCGGTGTCCCGGATGGTCTCGGCGTCGGACGTGGTGCCGTGGGCGACCAGGTCGAGGCCGGTCGTGCGGGATGCCCGCGCGATCGACTCGGCGACGGACGGCAGCTCGAGCCACGGGGCGAGCATGCCGGGGGACTGGGCGCCCTGACCGGGGCAGACGACTGCGAGCACCCGACCACTCTGCCTGGCCCTGGACGCCGACCCGGCTCACGGCGTGCACCAACCTTCTCGGGCGCCCTTGTGCGACTCCTACAAGAGGTCAGCGCGCGCTCACGGTCGGCGTGGCCGCGGCGGCGTCCAGCCGGCCGAGGGCCAGCGCGGTCTGCAGGACGTAGGACTCCCGCGCGTCCAGCGGGTCCCACCCGGTCACGTCCGACACCCGGCGCAGGCGGTACCGGACGGTGTTCGGGTGCACGTAGAGCGTCCGGGCCGCGGCCTCGAGGGACCGGCCCGTGCCGAGGTACGCCGACAGCGTCTCCAGCAGGGACCCCGGGCTCGCCGCCAGCGGCGCGTACGCCTGCGCGACGAGCGCCGTGCGCGCGGTCACGTCGCCGATCAGCACTCGCTCGGGCAGCAGCTCGTCGGCCTGCACGGGTCGGGGCGCCTGCTCCCAGGCGGGGGCCGCGAGCAGGCCGGACAAGGCGGCGCGGGCGGAGCGCGCGGAGTCCGTGAGGTCGCCCACCGCGGGCCCGATCACCACGGGCCCCGGCCCGAACCTCGGGAGCAGGGTGGCGGCCGCCGTGCGGAGGTCGCCCTCGCCGCCGAGGAACACGACGAGGCGGTCGCCCTGGATGCCCACCAGGGCGTCGTCGGCCGCGCGGCGCGTGGCCCGACGCAGCTCGGCCGCCCGGACGTCGTCGAGCGCGGACGTCGTCGTCCCCACCATGACCAGCGTCGATCCCCGTCCGCTCCACCCGAGCGCGGCGATGCGCGAGCGCAGCGCGTCGTCGACGTCGCCCCGCACGAGGGCGTCGACGACGAGCGCCTCGAGGCGGGCGTCCCACGCTCCGCGCACCTCGGCGGCGCGGGCGTAGACCTCCGCCGCCGAGAAGGCCACCTCGCGGGAGTAGCGCAGGACGGCCTCGCGGACCTCGCGCTCGTCGCCCGGTGCGGCGAGCCGGTCGCTGTGCGTCTCGACGACGTCGACGACGACCCGCACCAGCTGGAGCGTGTGCTGCAACGAGATCGACCGGGTGAGCTCCGGGGGAGCGGCGGCGAAGATGTCCCCGACGCCGTGCGGCGGCCGGGTCGGTTCCGCGAACCAGGTGACAAACGCCGTGATGCCCGCCTGGGCGACCAGGCCCACCCACGACCGGTCCTCGGCCGGGAGCGCGCGGTACCACTCGAGGTCGTCGTCGAGCCGTCGCATCGCCGCCGCCGACAGCAGCCCGGCGCTGTCGCGCACCCGGCGCTGCGTCTCCGGCCCGCCGCGGGCCTCCAGGACGGGCACCCGTCCGCGCGGCGTCGAGGACCGTCGGGCACGTGCCGCCGTCGTGACGTCCGGTTTCTCGGGGGGCGCGGTGGGGGCGGGGTCTGTCCCCTGGGCGGTGCTGGACATGGGCCGAGCATAGGGTCCAGCCTTGTGGGAAGTCGACAAACGAGGGTGCAGCACGGCCTCGGCGCGGCCGTGCCCGGTGTGTGAGGAATCTCCGGAGCCCGGTGGGCCACGCCCCTAGCGGATAGGGTCACGTCATGGCACTTCTGCCCCGTCTGCGTCAGCTCATGCGGCGGCCGACCTCGGCCTCGCGGGTCGGCTCACGCCGCCCGACGAAGGTCGCGCGCCGCGGAGACACCCTGCACGAGGACGCCCTGCGCTCCATGCTCAGCGACGACCCGAACAACGAGCGCGCGTTCGTCGCGCTGGCGGAGATCGTCCGGCGGCGCGCCGCGGAGTCGAGCACGGACGTCGACCCGCTCGCCGGGCCGACGGACGAGGGCGAGAGCCAGCGCGCTGCGGACCTTGCCGTCTGGGCCCTGGGTGAGGAGCTCGCCGGCAACCCGCGGGCCTGGTACCCCCTCATCGAGGTCGCGCGCCTGTCGGTGCACGACGACCACGAGGGGACCGTGCGCCGCCTGACCACGGCCGCGGAGCGCGACCCCTCCGGCAGGGCGCTCGTCGCGGCCCTGGCCGTCCTGCGCGAGGCCGAGCTGCCGGTCGATGCCCTGGGCCTCGGCGTGGGCCACTGGCGTCCGCGGGAGCACGACCCCGAGGTCGCCCGCCAGCTGGTCCTCGCGTCCATCGAGGCGGGCCGCCCGCTGGAGGCCAAGCAGCACATCGCCGCCCTCGACCTCTACCCGGACCAGAAGGCCGTCGCGGAGCTGAAGGCCGAGCTCGCCCGCGACGTCGCGCACGCCCAGCAGACCATGCCCGGCACCTGACAGGTCGGGACACCACAAGGACAGCGCGAAGGCCCGGGCTCTGGAGAGCCCGGGCCTTCGGCGTGCTGGTCGTGTCAGCCGGTCAGCTGTCGCCGCCGGTGTTGCCGGACGTGCCGGCGGTGACGTCGTACAGCCGGTAGCGCTCGATCGCCTGGCCCGGGGCCTCGGGGCCGACGGCGCCCGAGCGGGCGAGCTGCTGGAGCACGCGGACCACCGTCGAGGGGCCGTCGATCTTGAAGTGCCGACGAGCCGCCGCCCGGGTGTCCGAGAAGCCGAAGCCGTCGGCGCCCAGCGTCGCGTAGGTGCCGGGGATCCACGCCCGCACCTGGTCGGCGACGAGGTGGTCGAAGTCCGTCGTCGCGACGAACGGACCCTCGGCGCCCTGCAGCTTCTGCGTGAGGTACGGGACGCGCTCCTCCTCGCCGGGGTGCAGGTACGCCTGCTGGTCGGCGGCGAGGCCGTCGCGACGCAGCTCGTTCCAGCTGGTCACCGACCACACGGCCGCCTGGACGCCCCAGTCGTCGGCCAGGAGCTTCTTGGCCTCGAGCGCCCACGGCACCGCGACGCCGGACGCCAGGATCTGGGCGCGCGGCCCGTCACCCTCGGCGGGGGCGATCAGGTGGATGCCCCGCAGGATGCCCTCGACGTCGACGCCCTCGGGCTCCACGGGCTGCTGCATCGGCTCGTTGTAGACGGTGAGGTAGTAGATGACGTCCCGGTCACGGTCGTGACCCTGGCCGTACATCCGCTCGATGCCGTCCTTGACGATGTGCCGGATCTCGTACCCGTATGCCGGGTCGTAGTGCACGACGTGGGACATGGTGCCGGCCAGCAGCGGCGAGTGGCCGTCGGCGTGCTGCAGACCCTCACCCGTCAGGGTGGTGCGGCCGGCGGTGGCGCCGATGAGGAACCCGCGGGCCATCTGGTCACCGGCGGCCCAGAACTGGTCACCGGTCCGCTGGAACCCGAACATCGAGTAGTAGAAGTAGAACGGGATGAGCGGCTCGCCGTGCGTCGCGTAGGACGTGCCGACGGCCTGGAACGCCGAGGCGGAGCCGGCCTCGTTGATGCCCGTGTGCATGATCTGGCCGGACTCGGACTCCTTGTAGGAGAGCATGAGCTCGCGGTCCACGGCCATGTAGTTCTGGCCGTTCGTGTTGAAGATCTTGGCGCTCGGGAAGATCGAGTCCAAGCCGAACGTGCGGGCCTCGTCGGGGATGATCGGCACCAGTCGGTGGCCGAACTCCTTGTCCCGCACCAGGTCCTTGAACAGGCGCACGAGCGCCATCGTCGTGGCGACCTCCTGGTGCCCCGAACCCTTGGCCAGGCCCTCGTAGACCTTGTCCGCGGGCAGCACGAGGGGCTTGTGCGTCGTGCGGCGCTCCGGCACGAACCCGCCCAGCTGACGGCGACGCTCGAGCAGGTACTGGATGCCCTCGTCGTCGGCTCCCGGGTGGAAGTACGGCGGGACGTACGGGTTCTCGTCGATCTGCTCGTCCGTGATCGGGATGTGCAGCGAGTCGCGCAGCGTCTTGAGGTCGTCGGACTTGAGCTTCTTCATCTGGTGCGTGGCGTTGCGGCCGGCGAACCCGGACCCCAGGCCGTAGCCCTTGATGGTGTGCGCCAGGATGACCGTCGGCTGACCGGTGTGCTCGCGGGCGGCCTTGTAGGCGGCGTAGATCTTGCGGTAGTCGTGCCCGCCGCGCTTCAGCGCCCAGATCTCGTCGTCGGACATCTTCTCGACGAGCTGCTTGGTCCTCGGGTCGCGGCCGAAGAAGTGCTCGCGGATGAACGCGCCGCTCTCGGCGCGGTACGTCTGGAAGTCGCCGTCGGGCGTCGTGTTCATCAGGTTGACGAGCGCGCGGTCCTTGTCGGCGTTGAGCAGGGCGTCCCACTCGCGGCCCCAGATCACCTTGATGACGTTCCAGCCGGCGCCGCGGAACTGCGCCTCGAGCTCCTGGATGATCTTGCCGTTGCCGCGGACCGGGCCGTCGAGCCGCTGCAGGTTGCAGTTGACGACGAAGGTGAGGTTGTCCAGGCCCTGCTGGCCGGCCAGCTGGAGCATGCCGCGGGACTCGGGCTCGTCCATCTCGCCGTCGCCCAGGAACGCCCAGACGTCCTGCTGGCTGGTGTCCTTGATGCCGCGCAGGTGCAGGTACCGGTTGGTCCACGCCTGGTAGATGGCGGACGCAGGGCCGAGGCCCATCGAGACCGTGGGGAACTCCCAGAGGTCCGGTGCGAGGCGCGGGTGCGGGTAGGACGGCAGGCCGCCGCCCGGGTGGGACAGCTCCTGGCGGAACCCGTCCAGCTGGTGGGCCGACAGCCGACCCTCGAGGAAGGCGCGAGCGTAGACGCCGGGGGAGGCGTGACCCTGGAAGTAGACCTGGTCACCGCCGCCCGGGTGGTCCTTGCCGCGGAAGAAGTGGTTGAGGCCCACCTCGGTGAGCGTCGCGACCGACGCGTACGAGGAGATGTGCCCTCCGACGCCGATCCCGGGGCGCTGCGCCCGCGTGACCATCACCGCGGCGTTCCAGCGGATCCACGAGCGGTAGCGACGCTCGAGCGCCTCGTCGCCCGGGAAGTAGGGCTCGTCGTGCACCGCGATGGTGTTGACGTAGGGGGTGGTGAGCGAGGCCGGGATGGCCACGTTCCGCTGTCGCGCGTGCCGCAGCATGCTCAGCAGCACATAGCGCGCGCGCGGGCCGCCCTTCTCGTCGATGAGTCCGTCGAGGGACTCCACCCACTCGCCGGTCTCGTCCGGATCGATGTCCGGCACCTGGCTGAGCAGGCCGCCGATGAGCGGTCCCGTCTCGTCGATCGAAGCCACCAGCGCTCCTTGCTTCTCGTCCGCGCGCACGAGCCCGGTCGGCGTCGGCGGCGCATCTGGCCCGGCCCGTGCTGGGCACGCCTGGGTGGGCGGCTCGACGGGTGCGGGTAGTCGACACCCATTCTCGGTCCGCGAGGGCCCGAAAGTCACACCGAGTACCAAGAACGTCCACGTGACGTCCACGACAGTGCCGGTGCTGAGCTGCGTCGCGAGCCTGTCGACACCTTCGTCCGTGCAGGTCTTGCGTGCGCCCGGCCGGGTGCGGTGGGCTAGCGTGTGCGGCAATGAGCAGGTGTCCCGTCACCGGGACACCGAGAACGAAGGGAGCGGTCCGGACGTGTCATCCACCGCGGACGAAGGCGCGTCGCAGGTGGCCGCCCGCCTGGGCTTCACCTCGGGCCAGGTGGTCCAGGAGTTCGGTTACGACGACGACGTCGACGACGAGCTGCGCACCAGCCTCGAGGCAGTGACCGGCGCCGAGCTGGTCGACGAGGAGTACGACGACGTCACGGACGGAGCCGTCATCTGGTTCCGCGACGGCGACGGCGACCTCACGGACGCGCTCGTGGACGCGATGACCGTGCTGGACGACGGCGGGCCGATCTGGGTCCTCACGCCCAAGGCCGGCCGCTCCGGACATGTCTCGCACAGCGACATCGAGGAGGCCGCGACCACCTCGGGGTTGCACGCGATGAGCACCTTCTCGATCGCCACCGACTGGTCCGCCACCCGCCTGGGAGCCCGCGGACGCGGTCGCTGACCACGTCGCGGACGGTTACAGTCCGCGACATGGCTGACACCCCCCTGCTCGGCGCCCCGGCGCCCGACTTCTCCCTGCCCGACACGCACGGCACCCCGGTCACGCTCAGCGGGCTGCGCGGCGGACCCGTCGTGATCGTGTTCGTGCCGTTCGCGTTCTCGGGGACGTGCACCGGTGAGCTGTGCGAGCTGCGCGACAACATCAGCGAGTTCGAGGCGGCCGGCGTGCACGTGCTCGTCGTGTCCTGCGACCCCGGGCACTCGCTGCGCGCGTGGGCGGCGCAGGAGGGCTTCGGGTTCGACCTGCTGTCCGACTTCTGGCCGCACGGCGAGGTGGCTCGCGCCTACGGCGTGTTCGACGAGGCCAAGGGGTTCGCCGTGCGCGGCAGCTTCCTGGTGGACGCCGACGGAGTGCTGCGCTGGAGCCTGGTCAACCCTCCGGGGCGCGCCCGCGACTTCGCCGCCTACCGCCAGGCGATCGAGGACCTCGCCGCCTGACCGGCACCGCCCGGTAGGCTGTGCGCCCGTCGAGATGCCCGCCCCGGCGGGTGTTCGTCGGGGCCTGTAGCTCAGCTGGTCAGAGCGCCGCGCTTACACCGCGGAGGTCGCCGGTTCGAAACCGGCCGGGCCCACCGTGCCGTCTGAGCCCACCGCGGCTCGCGGCGTCGGCACACGCTCCTCGTGCTCGCGCGGCTCTCCCGACCGGTCGGTGGGGAGAGCCGCGCGGCGCAGGAGCCACACGGCCGGCACGGCGACCGCGACCCATCCGACGACGACGTCGAGGATCCAGTGGTTGCCCGTGAGCACGACGACGGCGGCGGTGCCCAGGGCGTAGCACGCGCCGATCCAGCGCATCGCGGGCCGGCGTGCCGCGACGAACAGGGCGAGCCCGACCCACAGCGACCACCCGGCGTGCATCGACGGGAACGCCGCCAGCTCGTTCGTCGGCACGGAGCCTTTCCCGCCCGCGCCTGGCCACCAGCCGACGTCGGCCGTGTGCTGGAGGATGTCGACGTACCCGGGCAGCAGTCTCGGTGGCGCCGTCGGGAGGGCGAGGTAGCAGACGAGCGCGACGCCGGTGGCGATGACGAGGGCCCTGCGCAGCGGACGGTAGGCGTCGGGGTGGCGTAGGTACAGCCAGAGGAGCACCGACCCCGTCACCACGAGGTGCAGCGACGCGTACCAGAACGACGCGACGACCTCGACGCCACGGACGCCGGCCGCCCAGTGGTCGAGCGACTGCTCGATGTTCATGTGCAGCGTCCGCTCGAGACCCAGGATCTTCAGCGCCGACCCGTTCGCGGCGTCGACGTCGGTGCCGGCCGTGGCGCGAACGACCGTGTAGCCGATCCACAGCAGCACGAGCAGCGCCAGCTCGCGCAGCCCGCGTGCCCCGCGACCGATGAACCGTTGCACCCGGACCAAGCCCTTCATCCCTCGTGACCGATGCCCCGAGCATCCAATTCTCGCACGCAGGCAGTGGCGTTCGTGCGCCGTTCACCTGGAGGGCGTTGTTATGGTCCGCCCATGCCCTACGTGTCCGCCCTCACCGTCTACCCGGTGAAGTCTCTCGCGGGGAGTCCTCTGGACGCCATGACTATCGACAAGTCGGGCCCGCGGGGGGACCGTCGGTGGATGCTCGTCGACCGGTCGGGCGAGACGATCACGGCGCGCAAGCACCCGGGCATGCTCGGCGCTCGGGCCACGCCGGTGGACGGCGGCGTCCGGCTGACCGCCCGCGACCGGGAGCCGCTCTGGGTCGCCGAGCCCGAGGGACCTGCCGACGTCGCGGTGCGGATGAGCAGGCTGGAGACGGCCACCCGCGCGGGCGACGAGGCCGACGCGTGGTGCTCGGACCTGGTCGGTCGCGCCGCTCGGCTGCTCTGGCTCGACGACCCGGCCCGGCGCGGCATGGCGGAGAAGCACGGCGGCACCCTGGACGACCCGATGTCGCTGAACGACAGCGGGCCGCTGCACGTGACCACGACGGCCTCGCTCGCGCGGCTCGACGCCTGGGCGGCCGAGATCCACGACGAGCGGGTGGACCGGGCGCTGTCCCGCGGCGAGCCCGCCCCCGAGGCCCGGCAGGCGCTCGACATGCGGCGGTTCCGGCCCAACCTTGTGGTCGACGGGGATCTCGAGGCCTTCGCGGAGGACCGGTGGTCGACGCTGGCCGTCGGCGACGTGGAGCTGCGGTTCGCCGACCTGTGCGGGCGCTGCGTCATGACGACGATCGACCCCGACACCCAGGTCAAGGGCCGCGAGCCGCTGGTGGCACTCGCCCGGCACCGGCGGTGGGACGGCGAGCTGTGGTTCGGCGTGCAGATGGTCCCCGTGCGCACGGGCCGGATCGCGGTCGGTGACCCGGTCGAGGTGCGATGAGCCGCCCGGTAGCGTGCTGGGCGTGAGCGCGCCCCGCCTGGCCGACGTCGTGCACCTCCTCGAGCGTCGCTACCCGCCGTCCACCGCCGAGTCGTGGGACGCGGTGGGTCTGGTGACCGGGGACCCGGACCAGCCCGTGCGCCGGGTGCTGTTCGCGGTCGACCCGGTCGCCGCGGTGGTCGACGAGGCCGTCGCGTGGGAGGCCGACCTCGTCGTGACCCACCACCCGCTCTTCCTGCGGCCGGTCCACTCGATCGCCGCCACCACCTTCAAGGGCGCGCTGCTGCACCGGCTGGTCCGCTCCGGCGTCGGCCTCTTCACCGCGCACACCAACGCCGACGCCGCGACGGGCGGCGTCGCGGACGCGCTGGCCGACGCGCTCGGGCTCGTCGGCACCGTGCCCCTGGACGCGGCACCCGCCGAGCCGCTGGACAAGCACGTGGTGTTCGTCCCCGTCGGGGACGCCGAGCGCCTGGTCGATGCCCTCGCCGCGGCCGGTGCCGGCGCGCTCGGGGAGTACACGCGGTGCGCGTGGACGTCGACCGGCGAGGGGACGTTCACCCCGTCCCAGGCGGCGACGCCCACGATCGGGTCCGCCGGCGAGGCGTCCCGCGTGGTCGAGGCGCGCGTCGAGATGGTGGCGCCGCGCCGGTTGCGGGCGGCGGTCGTGGCCGCCCTGCGAGCCGCCCACCCGTACGAGGAGCCGGCGTTCGACGTGCTCGAGGTGGCATCGTGGCCGGGGAGCACGGGCATCGGCCGCGTGGGTGCGCTCCGGGAACCGACGACGCTCGCCGCGTTCGCCGCCGACGTCGCTCGTGCGCTGCCCGCGACCGCCCAGGGGGTCCGGTTCGCTGGCGACCCCGACGGGCGCGTCGAGCGGGTCGCCGTGGTCGGCGGCTCGGGCGACTCGCTCTTCGACGCCGTCCGGGCGTCCGGGGTCGACGCCTACGTGACCGCCGACCTGCGCCACCACCCGGCCTCGGAGCTGCGCGAGCGCGCCGACTTCGAGGGCGTCTCGACGCCGTACCTCGTGGACGTCGCGCACTTCGCCTCGGAGTGGCCCTGGCTCGCCCACGCCGCCCGGGCGCTCGAGCGGGATGTCACGGCTGCGGGGACTACGGTGGTCACGCGCGTCAGCACGCTGCGCACCGACCCGTGGACGGGTCGCGTCGCGAGCCCTGAGCCTGCCGCACCACACGCCTCGACCGAAGGACACCCGTGACGACTGCACCCGCAGCGGACCAGCGCCGACTGCTCGACGTCCAGGAGCTCGACACCCGCCTGGACCAGATCGCCCACAAGAAGCGCACGCTGCCGGAGCTGGCGCGGCTGATCGAGCTGGACTCGCAGGTCACCGACCTGCACACGGCGCTCGTGACGTCCCAGACGGCGGTGAGCGACCTGCGGCGCGAGCTGACCAAGGCCGAGGCCGACGTCGAGCAGGTGCGGGTACGCGCCGCGCGCGACCAGTCGCGGCTCGACTCCGGGCACGGCAGCCCGAAGGACCTGCAGGCGCTGCAGAGCGAGCTCGGCACCCTCGGGCGTCGCCAGGCGGAGCTCGAGGAGATCGAGCTGGACGTCATGGAGCGGCTCGAGGCCCACGAGACGGCGCTCGCCGAGGTGACCACCGCGCACGAGTCGCTCGCCGACAAGCGCGCCGCGGTCGAGTCCGAGCGCGACGCGGCGTACGCGACGCTCGACGCGGACGCCGAGGTCGTGCGCGCCGAGCGCGCGAAGGCCGTCGACGGCCTCGACGCCGGGCTCGTCGCGCTCTACGAGAAGCTGCGTGCCCAGCTGGGCGGCAAGGGTGCAGGAGCCCTGCGCGGTCGGCGGTGCGAGAGCTGCCGGCTCGAGCTCAACCCGCTCGACGTCGAGGCCATCGTCAAAGCACCCGCGGACCAGGTGGCCCGCTGCGAGGAGTGCGGGCGGATCCTCGTCCGGCTCCCCGAGCCCGCCAAGGGCTGACGGGGGTCGCGCACGGGGCGCGGGAGCGCCAGACTGCGATCGTGAGCGACGACGCCGAACCGTTGACCGACTCGACCGCCCACCCCACAGGGCCCCCGACGACCTCGCGGGCGCCACGTCCGTCCGGTGCGGGTGTCCGCTTCGACGAGGAGCAGCCGGTCACGGTCGTCCTCGTCCGGCACGGCCAGACGACCATGACCGTCGCGCGCGGCTACTCGGGCTCCGGCGAGCCGGGGCCGCCGCTCGACAACACTGGGCTGCGGCAGGCGCGCGACGCCGCCGACCTGGTGGACCGCATCGGCCGCGACCTGTGGGGCGACATCCCGTACCCGAGCGAGGTCGTCGCCTCCCCGATGGTGCGCACGCAGCAGACCAGCGCGATCATCGCGGAGACGCTGGGCCTGCCCGTCCGGACCGACGCCACCTTCCAGGAGGCGAACTTCGGCGAGTGGCAGGGGCTGACGTCCGAGCAGATCGAGGAGCGCTGGCCCGGGCAGCTGGAGCCGTGGCACACGAAGGCCGACGTGCGACCGCCCGGGGGTGAGTCGATCGAGGACGTCGGGCGCCGGCTGCAGCGCGGGCTCGAGGCCCTGCTGGCGGAGGGCGTCGACCGCACGGTTGTCGTCGTGAGCCACGCGGTCTCGATCCGCGCGGCGCTCGGCGTCACCATGGGCGCGCAGCCGTCGTCGTGGAGCCAGCTGCGCGTCGCGCCGGCCTCGGTGAGCATCGTGCGGCTGTTCGCGGACCGCCGCGACGAGATCGCCGTGGTCGGGGTGCCGAGCGAGGGCTGGGCGACGACCGACCGACGGTCCTAGGAGGTCGCGACGAGCGCCGCGGTGGCGGCCACCACCGCGAGCGGCGCGAGCAGCAGACCCTGCCGCACGATCGTCCCGGCGGGCACGTCGAGCAGCACCGTGCGGCAGCGTTGCCACCACAGGACCGTCGCCAGCGAGCCCCAGGGCGTGATCAGCGGCCCGACGCCCGTGCCGATGAGCAGCGCAGCCACCCGCAACGGGTCCGCGGCCACGGCCGGCTCGAGCGCCAGGTAGGCGGGCAGGTTGTTGATCGCGTTCGACGCGAGCGCGCCGACCGCGGCCACCCTGAGCAGGTCGCCCGCAGTGCTCCCGGTCCCGGCCGCGTGGGCGAGCACCGTCCCCAGGCCGTGCGCGTGGGCGGTCTCGACGACGACGAAGAGCCCGAGGACGACGAGCAGGGTCCGCCACGGCACGAGGTCGCGCGCGGCCACCGGCAGCCTCTGGTGCCGCAGGAGCGTGGCCGCAAGGAGCGCGACCGCGACGGCGACCGCGGTCGGTGCCGTCGGGGCGCCGAGGACGAAGGCGACCGCGAGCACGCCGACGGCGACGGCGCAGACGGCGAGCAGCACGCGGTCGCGGACCGCGCGCGGCGGGTGCACGTCGTAGCCGCCGTGCAACGACCGTCGGTCCCGGACGGCGAGCACGGCCACGGTCACGACGACCGCCGCGAGCGCCGGCGCCCACATCAGCCCGAGGTAGCCGACACCCGCCGCGCGCAGGGTGTGGTCGGCGAGCAGGTTGGTGAGGTTGGAGACGGGGAGCACGAGTGAGGCGGTGTTGGCGAGCGCGAGGACCGCCAGCGCGAACGGCAACGGGGGAGTGTGGGTGCGCCGGGCGAGCGCGATGACGACCGGGGTGAGGAGCACCGCGGTGGTGTCGAGCGACAGGACGGCCGTGCTCACGACGGCCAGCAGCACGACGAGGCCCCACAGCGCCCACCGGTGCCCGCCCGCCACGCGCGACGCGAGGCCCGCGGCGGCGTCGAACAGCCCGGCCCCCGCGCACATCTCGGCGACGACGGTCAGCCCGGCGACGAACACGAGCACGGGCAGCGTCCGCTCCGCCAGCGCGCGGGCGTCGTCGGCGGGCAGTGCACCCGTGACTACGGCGAGCGCACTCACGGCCACGGCGACGAACCACCACGGCACGTGCCGTCGGCGGCTCACTCAGGCCACGACGAGCGAGAGCGTCCGGGCTCCGCGGGCGGGCGGACCCAGCTCGGCGGCCATCAGCTCGGAGCCGACGAGCTCCTGCGCCACCCGCGCGAGCGACGCGGCGTCGTGCGGTGCCCGGCCGCGGCGGGTCAGCAGGTGCCGCGTGAGGACGCCGCGGGTGTGCTTGGCATTGTGCGAGACGACGGACCGCTGCCCGTCGAGCTCCCGCAGCACCCGGACGGCCACCCAGTCGGCCGAGGCCGGCGGGTGCCAGGCGGCGAGGTACGTGGCCGAGCGGCAGTCGACCACGAGCTCGCCCTCGGCCCGGTCGGTGAGCTCGACCCCGAGGGGTCCGCGCCACGCTCCCGCCAGCGGGCCGATGCCGGGCAGATCGGTGCCCATGGACAGCCGGTACGCGGGGATCTGGTCGTCCGGCGCGACGAGGCCCCACAGGCCCGACACGATCCGCACGCTGTCCGTGGCCCGCGCACGCGCGGTCGGTGTGAGGCGGTCGAGCCCCGCCGCCGCATACAGGACACCCGAGTAGACCTTCTTCGCGGGAGCCGTCGGGGCGGTGCGCAGGTCGGTGTTGCGGGCGACCTCGTGGGCGAGGCTGGCCCCGACACCGAGGACGCGCATGGCGTCCGTCGTCGCGCTGACCTGGATCAACGCGTCCAGCACCTTCTCCCGCACCGGCGTGAGACCGGGCGCGCCGAGTCCGTCGAGGTCGAGCTGGGGGCCGCGGGCGCGCGGCGGCGTCTTGCCCTCGGAGGGCGGCAGGAGCACGAGCACGCCTGAACTGTAGGCTCCGCGCGACGCCCCAGCGCGAGGAGGACCACATGGCGCACGTCAAGATCTACGGCCGCCGCGACGTCTGGCAGGACCGCCGCGGGTCGGTGTCGGACGCGATCCATCGCGTGATCGTCGGCACCTGGGGACTGCCCCCGGACAAGAGGTTCCACCGCTTCCTGCTGCTCGACGGCGACGACCTGGTGGCTCCGCGCGGCAAGGACTACCTGGTGGTCGAGATCCTCTGCTTCACCGGCCGGAGCCGCGAGGCACGCCGGGCGCTCATCGCTGCGTTCTACGACGACGTCGCGCCCACCCTCGGTCTGTCCGCGGACGACCTCGAGGTGATCATCATCGAGAGCCCGCCGGAGAACTGGGGGATCCGGGGAGTCTCCGGCGACGAGCTGTCGCTGACCTACCGCGTCGACGTCTGAACGGCAGGGTGCGGCACCTCCGTCAGTCGCCGATGCCTCTGCCCGATCTCGGGCATGCCCAGGTCGGCGGGCACGAGCCCGAGGCGCCGCCCGTGCGTGAGCGCCGACTCGCGATCGGCGACCCCGAGCTTGAGGTAGATGGAGCGGACCTGCGACTTCACCGTGTTCCGGGTGACGAACAGCGATCCGGCGATCTCGCCGAGCGTGAGGGGCAGGGCCAGGTGGGCGAGGATGACGCGCTCGCGCTTGGTCAGTCCGTGTGTGGTGTCCATACCCGTGGTTCGGGGCCAGAGGCGACGCGGATGGGTGAACTTCCCAGGTGCTTTCGGCCCGAGGCGGGCCTAGCCTCCAGAGATGAGCGGACTCGTCGTCCATCGTCGCCCGGCCCTCGCCATTCTCGCCCTTGCTGCCACGCTCTCGTGGTCGCTCGCGGGCTGCAGCTCCGCGGACGACGGTGGGAGCGGCTCGAGATCGACGAGCGGCCTCGGCGAGTTCTCCTTCAGCACCGCTGACGGCAAGCTCTCGGTCTCCGGCACGGCGTCGACCTGCGAGAACCCCGACAAGGCAACGCTGAACGTGACGTTCGAGGGCGACGGCGCCACGGTGACCGTGGCCGTGAAGGGCGGCAAGGGCAGCATCGTCGTCACGGGCGATGACGGCTTCCAGGGCACGATCTCGAACGTGCAGGTCGCCGACACCGGCGACGTGGACGCCTCCGGCACCGGGGCGACGGCGGACGACACCGAGACCGACACCCGGTTCACGTTGACGGGCCGGTGCCCGTGACCTCGCGCGCCGACTAGGCTGACGGCGCGGATGAGTCAGTCAGGCGGCCGCGTCGAGCCCTCGGGCTCGCCGAGGAACGTCCGGGCTCCGCAGAGCAGGGTGGTGGGTAACGCCCACCCGGGGTGACCCGCGGGACAGTGCCACAGAGAACAGACCGCCCGACCGGTCCGCCGGTCGGGTAAGGGTGAAACGGTGGTGTAAGAGACCACCAGCGTGCCGGGCGACCGGTGCGGCTAGGTAAACCCCACCCGGAGCAAGGTCAGACAGGGAGCGTTCGAGGGCTGCTCGCCCGAGCTCCCGGGTAGGCCGCTGGAGGCGTGCGGCAACGTACGTCGTAGAGGGATGGCCGCCACTCGCGCAGCGCGGGCAACCGCGCGCGAGGACAGAACCCGGCGTATCGACTGACTCATCCGCATTTATCGCTCTGACCTGCAGGAACGGTGCTGCGCTACCGCGCTAGTCCGTGTGTAGTCCGTGAGTCGTTTCGTCCCATCGCTGCGTCGACGGCCTCACGAGTCCGGTCGTCAGAATCCGGCCACAGGTGCGAGTACGTGTCGAGAGTCTCGACAGCCGACGCGTGGCCGAGCCGTGCCTGCACTGTCTTGACGGACTCTCCGTGACGGATCAGCAGCGACGCGTAGTAGTGACGAAGCGAGTGGAAAGACTCGCCGTGGACGTTGCTCGCGGCTGCAGCGTCCTGCCAGACGCTCCACATGCTTGTGCGCCGGATCGGTGCGCCGATCGCGTTCGTGAAGACGAGCCCATCCCTGCTCGACGGTGGGAACTCCGCCAGGTGATGGGCGAGTTCGTCGACGACGATCTGAGGGAGCGGGACGGTCCGATACGACGCGTCCGTCTTGGGCGGCCCGAAGTACGGCGGCTGACCAGCGATCTGCACGAGCTGCCGGTCGACGACGACGTGACGACGAAGGAAGTCGATGTGGCTCACTGACAGCCCGAGCACCTCGCCGAGCCGAAGGCCGGTCCCCGCCGACAAGATGACTGCCGCGCGGTACTTCGGCAGCATCGCGTCCGCGAGCGCGAAGACCTGTTCGGTCGTCATCGGTACGACCTTCGCCTTGCGCGGCTTCGGGACTGACAAGTCCGAGCATGGCGAGACGACGATGCGACGATCGGCGACGGCGGCCTTGAAGATCGCCGAGACGTGCTTGTAGATCGTTGACACCGTCGACGGTGCGAGCGTGAGCGACATGCGCTTGACGAGCGCCTTGAGGTCGCTCGGCATGATGGTCGAGATTCGTCTGCTCCCGAGCACGGGATAAACGTGCCTATCGAGCGACCGGCGCACCTGATCTGCTGTCGACGGGCGGTGTGCTTGCACAGAACGCCAGTGCTCGGCGTAGTCCTTGAATGTGATCCGCCCGGCGCTTGGGTCAACGAACGTCCCGGTCACGACGCTCGCTGTGTGCTCGTCGATCCAGCGCTGCGCGTCGATCTTGCGATCGAAGTGCTTCGCGATCTCGCGCCCGGTGCGCGGGTCGTTGACTCGCGCGCGGTACTTGCCGTCTGGGCGCTTCGCGCTGATGTTCGCCATCTCAGATGTCCTCGCTGTCGTGAACGGGTTCGGTCGGCTTGACGAATATCGCGTCCAGGATTTGCTTCCCCTCGATCTCTGGATCGGCATCGAAGCCCAAGATCACGCCTGCTTCGGTCGCGAACCTTTCGATCAGGCTCTTAAGCCGCCGCTCGCGGTCGTACTCAGCACCGGCGAACGCGAGCCACACGTCTGGTTCAGCGAGCCACCGAGGACCGCCTGCGCGTGCTGCAGCGAGCCCAGCGTCGGCGAGCAAGATCGATGCAGTCGGAGACGAAGCCTCAGGGTCTGCAGCGCCGAGCACATGCGTCAGCACAGCGAGTTCGTCGACTGTGATGTCGATGCGCCGGCCCATCTCGATCGAAGCGATCACGTCGCGCGTCATGTGCCCATAGCCCGCTGCTTTGCACGCCTCGGCTAGTTCGCGGGCGCTCCATTCACGAGCCTCGCGCATCTGCTTGAACCGGCGCGCGAGCTGCGCAGCGAGCGGTCGAGCGGGGGGACGCTTCGGCGCAGGCGACTGTGTCATATCTACACAGTAGCGGCCTGTAGACGCACGCGGCAAGGCGTGACACGGTGAGATGTGTCGAGATCACGCAGTTTCGCCGAGAGGTCACAACGATGATCCCCAGAGCAGATGACCCGCTCATCACGAGCGACGACGTCGCCTCGCAGTTCCACGTCGCGCGCGGCACTGTCCTGAACTGGTCCTACGGGGGCCTGCTGCCTGAGCCGGTCAAGGTGGGTCGTCGTCTGCTCTGGCGTCAGAGCGCGATCGACGCGTGGGCCGCCGAGCGCTCAGACGCGCAGCCCGCTGCCAAGCGTTCACGCGTCGTGCGTACGTGACAGAGCCGGGGCGCCCGACGTGGCACCCCGGCTCGTTGTCTACGACGACCAGGACGAAGACGGGACCCAGGATGACACTCGCTGACGATGCCGGACAGGTCCAGTCGAGCAGCAGCGAGCCACCAGCGACGTCACAGCAGCATCTGCGGGTCGCTGCATGACTCGGCACCCGGTCCGGCAACTGTCGCGCTGGCAACTAGCGACGGGCGCGCGGATCGTCGCCGTCGACAAGCACGGGACGATCGTCCTGCGAGGGCCGGGGCGGTGGCTGTGATGGGTGCGACCAACGTGCGGTTCGCGCTCCTGCAGTTCGGTCACCTGCAGGCCGAGCACCCGTGGCCGATGCTCGTGCTCGTCGCGCTGGCGAACATCACTCTCGACGACGACAGCGACGGTCGACCGGCTCGAACGTTCTGGGGTGGGTTCGGCTACCTGGCCGAATGCATGGACGGACGGCTGCCAGCCGAACCTGATCAGGACGACGACAGCGACGCGGCGACCGACGCACGTCGGGTGCGTGCGAACAGGTTCCGAGCGATCCGGCGCGCGTATCCGGTGTTGCTCGAAGCAGGCGCGCTGACCCGAGCGCGCAAGCCCGCACCCGGGCGACCGACGCAGTACCGGCTCAATCTGTCGGCCTTCGACGCAGCCGACGCGGGACGCTCAGCGACCCACGAACGTGGGACGCCCAGCGACCATGACGCGGGACGCTCAGCGACCATGACGCGGGACGCTCAGCGACCGCATAGGAAGAAGAAGGAGAAGAAGGAACAGGAGACAGGACAACATCCAGCCCGTCTGTCGTCTCACCAGAGCGCTGCGCACAACGACGTGCACGACGACGAAGCGACTCAAAGACGAGCACAGCTCGACCGCCACGGCGCTGCAGGGCTCGCTGCTGTCGAGAGCATCCGCACTGAGCACCCCGAACTATCTGTCGACGGCGTCGTCGTCTCGGCGCTCGCCCGGCTCAACGGAAGGCAGCCCAGATGACGACCACGACCGATCCGCACCGCTGCGGCGTCGCTACTCGATCCGGGCGGCCCTGCCGGAACGTCACGAGCGGCGATCCCTGCGTCGTGCACGACCCCGAGCATTGGTGCGGCGCAGACAACGGACACGGCGGCACTTGTCGACGCGTCGTCGAGCCTGGGCGACGATGCGACAGTCACGACCAGTACGCGATCGCGCAGCGACGAGCCCAGGCAGAACGCGTTCGCGAGTACGCCGAACAGGAGCGCGCTGCACGCGCTGCTGCAGCACGCGCACGACGCGTCGAGGTCGACTCGCTCGTCGCTGCACTGGCCGGCTGCAGCGAGTGCCTGACAGCAGCGCTGCGCGCGGTGATCGTCGTCGACGTCGGCTCGTTCGATGACGAGCGCACGACGACGCCCATGTCGGTCGCCTGGACGTCCGTCGTCGAGCACCTGCGGCTCGGTCACGCGCTGGTGACCCAATGACACCCGACGCTGCTGCTGGGCTCGCCGATCTGATCGGGCGCAGCATCATCGGCTGCACCTGCGAGCGATTCACCGTCATCACGCGCCGCGACGTCGACGGCGACCCGATCGCTGCGACAGTCGTGCACGTCAGCCCGACCTGCCCGGCGCTGCTGAACATGCAACTCGACTACGGCGTCGGCGGCGATCTGCCAGACGACTCGTCGCACTTGCACGGGCCTGACGACGGCGACAACCTCCCACGGGACGCGTGACAGCGCGCCGACCGCATGCCCACCGCCACGGAGGCGACCACCATGCCGAGCACGACGCTGCACATCCCGAAGCACGAGGACTACCTGCGCGGGTACATCCGCCCCGAAGACACCGACCTCGAGCTCGCCCGCGAACGAGCACGACGAGCAGCAGCAGGCGAAGCGACACGCAGACGAGTCGGCGACGAGCCCGAGCTGCGTGTGCGCAAAGTCGACGGCGACAAGATCACGACAGCAGCCGGGCCGCGCGTCGTCGTGAACCATCTCGGCGTCGCAGTCGCCAAGCGCGAAGACGTCGAGCCGTGAGCGTCACGACCGACACACCGATCAGCGTCGACCCGGACGGCGTGACGATCGAAGTGCTCGCAGTGAAGTTCGGCGAGTCACCGTTCGTCGAGCGCATCCCGTCCGGGGACCTGATCGCGTACCGCGAAGCGTGGGACGAACAGTCCGTCGTCACACCGACAGCGCGTGTGCGACTGCTGACGTACCACGACAGGTCACGCCCGGTTGGCTGGCTCGATCGGTTCTGGACCGAGCGCGACGGCCTGCACGCGTCCGGCACTCTCGTCGGCGGCGCGGCCAGACTCGACGAAGTGCGCGCGCTCGTCGCGTCCGGGCTCGCAGCCGACGTCTCGGTCGGGTTCGTGCCCGACCCGGAGCAAGACGAATGGAGCGCACCGAACAAGCGCAACGGGCTCGCAGCAGTCCGCCGTCGCGGTGCCCGCCTGCGCGAAGTGTCGGTCGTCGATCTCGCAGGCATCCCCGGCAGTCGCGGGCTGCAGATCAGAACGCCGCGCCCAGGTCCGAGCGCAGCAACGCTTTCAGCACTCGACGACGCCGAACGCGCGATCAAGTCCGGGCCCGTGCATCGGCAACGCATCGACGATCAAGCCGAGATCGCGCTGCTGCTCGCCGCAGCCGATCAGCTCGTCGCAGGAGGGCAACGCTGGGCGCACGTCGAACACGACGAACACGATGCACACGAAGCAGAGCCGACCGCGCCAGCAGCAGCACCCGCTGCCGGGCTGACATGGCAGCAGAGACTGCGCGCCGAAGAAGCAGCAGCAGAGCAGCGCCTGCTCGAAGAGAACGCACGAGTCGCGTACGCCGAACTCATCGAGCGACGCAGACACGCAGAGAACAGCGCAGCACGCAGGGCCGGCCAACTCGAAGAGTTCTGGCGAGTGCACCGCCGGTGAGCGCGGAAGTCGCGACGATGACGACGACGAGCGCGCAGGACCGCCCACGTTTTCTTCCCGAGGCGCCCGCAGAACCCTGCGCTCCGTCTCTCGCGCACACGGGCACCGTCGACGAGATCGCCTCCGATCGCGGCGAGCCTGCTCGGATCGACTCGGCACCCTCGCCGCCGAACGCCCTGCGGGCACTATTCGGATGGGACCTTGATCACCGGCTCTGCAAGGGCGGCACGCGAGGTGGCAACGAGATCGTCGGTGGCCGCATCGAGCGCGTCGGAAGCATCAAAAAGCGGTTGCAGATCCTCACGGGAGACTGAGCCGCGCTTCCTGAGACCGTCGAACGAGATGCCCAGGGCTTTTTGGAGCTCCACGTGCGCCTCCCATACGCCGTCAACGCACGACTCGATTTCGGGATCGCTGATCGTCAACCTGATGCGGTCTATGGCTGCCGCAAGGCGGTCGACTGCCGTTCGGTGCCGCTCAGACTGCTCCTCGGGTACCGGAGCGTAGCCATTCACCGCCAGATGGGCTGCTGTCATCTCTGCGCCCTTGCTCCGCTCACGAGCGGCGGCAGCCAACTCGGCGACCTCCCCCCTGAGAAACTGACGACGCTCCGCATCGCGCCTGTCGAGTTCGGCGGCTCGGTCGTTGTCGTTGCGGGTTCCCTCGGCAGCAATGAGCATGTCGGCGGTCCGGCGAGCGTTCACCAAAACTCCGATAAGGGCGACGAGCGCAGGTACGACCGCGGTGACGATCGGAATTGCCCAGTCGCTGTACCACGGCTGGGCGTCGCCGTGAAGAATGACGTTAATCGAAGTCCACATGCGGCGAGGCTATCGATGCGGACCGCGCGGGAGGGCCGGTTCGGGCAGGACAGCGCGCGACAGTTGCGCGCGTCGACGACGTTGTGCGATGCGTTCAAGCCCGCGGGTTGCTGCGATGTGATGTCACTGCATGAGCTGCGGCATGGCTGCAGGCCAACCAAGCAGGACCCCAGCGCGCTCGGCTATCGCCAGCCACCGATCACTCTCGGGACGCCGATCGACGAAGACGACCGGCGTCGCGCCTAGTTGATAGGCGTAGTCCAACGCTTGCCCGATGCCCAACCGCAGTTGCTTCGACTCGTTTTCCGGAACTATCGACTTAATCTCGGCGACGAACGTGTGCACACCGTCGCGCCATGCGAGGTCAAAGTTTGGGTCCCCCTGTCCCGGACTTAGCGGGATAGCGCCGCTGTCACGAAGAGCCTGTGCCAGAAGGTTCTGAGCACCTGCATGTGCTCTGAGCGCTCGATCCTGTTCGTCTGGGTCGACCGAGAACGGGAGCCGATCGGTCTGCGTCTGAGTTGACTCGCTCGCGGCTCGGTAACTGCTCCCCGTGAGCGTCCTGGGCCGAAGTGCCGGGAGGTCGGGAAGGTGAAGCTCGGCGGTCTCCTGCTCGTCGAACGGATCGTCGTCGCGAGACACATGCCCAACAGGTCGAAGCCGGAAGATGACGACGCGGCGATCCGACCCGTCTCTTCCGGGGCCGTACGCGTAGTAGAACTTCTCCCGAGCGTCGACACCGAACTCGCCGACGTACTTGACCAGACCCCTCCAGCCTTCAAACAGTCGGAGGGTCTTGCCAACCTCACGGTGCTCCGCGATCGAGCGGTTGTACCTCCGAATGTCTTGATCGCCTGACTGCCCCTCGCCGCAGTACTCGAATAGATCCGGTCGCACCCAACGGTCCGCGACGTATCCGTGATCGGCGTTTGCCTTGGCATCGGTGAAGAGAAGGACGTTTGCGGACGTCGACGACGGCGAGACTCCCCCCTGCCTGACTCCGCCGTAGAGGTCGTGCAGCTGCTTGCGCGGCAATCGTTCACCGGGCTCGATCGCCCATCCGCTGTCTGGCGTTTCGGTCACGGACCTCACGCTCCCAGACCGGCCCCCGCGCCGCAGGTCATTCGACTGTGCCTAATGCCCGCGCGTCCAGCGAGATCGCATGCCGCACCCACGATTGGTGCGAAGTCATCGCGTCACGCACGGTGAACGTCGGTCCCTTCGAGCACGCACCGCCTGCTGTGCGCTCGTACCCGGCTCGTGGGCGCTCGGGCAGCGTCGATCTGCTGTCGTCGTCGCGTGACGCTGTCAGCGGCGCTCTGCGCTAGCCCGGAAGGTCTTCGTTCTCGGCCTCGAACTCCGCGAGCCATTCGGGGTCGAAGTCGTCTTCAGCCGACGGCTGCTGCCATGTCCCGTCGATACCCAGCGCCTCGGCCTCGTCGGCCTTCAACTCCAGATCGCAGACAGGGCAGGCGAGGCCCTCGAACGTGTAGCCCGCCACCACTGTGTAAAAGCCGCCGTCGTGGTCCTTCTCGACGTCTACGTCGATGCCCCAGCCGAGAGCAGCAGATCGCGCGCACGCCGGGCATGGCGCCTCGGCGCTCTCCTCGAAGACCGGGCGGAGGCGCTCGCGCTGCAGCATGTAATGCTCGCGATCTGCCTCGGGCACGATGCTCAACTTGAGATCGAGCGACTTCTTCGCGACGTAGATCCGGCGACGAGCAAGACTCAGGAGTCGGCGCATGCGCTCGGCCTGCAGAACCTGCGCGTCGCTGGTCGCTGACCGCCAGAACATCGTTTCGGGGAAGTCCAGTGCACCTAGCACAGAGTTGATGTAAGAGGCCATTGCCTGAACTGCCTCCGTCAGCCGTTCGGGGTGCACGACGCCGAGATGCACTGCCTCGTTGCGTATCTCCAGCGCCTCTGTCGCGGCTGTTCCGAGCGCGGCGCATGCTGGATGGATTCGTCCAACCATGGCAACGGCCACGGATGCGTCGATGGTCCTGAGTCGCTTCGCGGACGTGAATGTCGCCGCTCGGAACTTTGGTAGAGCGTCGAGCAGCTCGCCCTTGCTGTTTCCACTGCTGCTGAGCAGCAACGGCTCCAGTTCGGCGACAGCAGCCTTCGCGACCATCTCGATCGCACCGCCCGTGTGGATCGCAGCATCCAGGAGGACGAACTGGTTCGCGCTGCTCACGTCGCGGATAGCAGTCCGTGCGTGGTGCGACGCTGTTGCGAGCAGATGCTCGGCAAGTTCTTCGAGCGGTGTCGTCGTGCTGCCCCGTCGCCAGCCCTCTTCGGGGGTTCCCGCCGATCCGCTCATGCGCCTGATCATGGCGACGAGTGCTCAATGCCGAAGCGCGACACGCCACGACTCGACGATGGGTCAGTTCACCCGAACTCGGTCGGCGGGCACCCAAACGAGCCAGGGACGATCAGGCCCGAGGGTCTGCCGGAGACAGAGCGCCACCTCCTCTATCGTGCGGCCATGACCGACGATCAGGACTCGCAGTCTGACGACGAGACGTATGGCGGCGTGCCGAACGAGTGGCTCGCCGACATCGGACGCATCGCTCTCACGTCGGGAAGGATCGAGTTCGCGGCCTACCAGATCGCCGCAGCCCTCGACCTGCCGCAGCCGAAAAACGGGCGCACCCGCGCCTTCGCCCAGCAGTGCACCCTCGTGATTGATCGTCTGGACGACCCGTGGCGGCCCGAGTGGATGGACGTCAACGACTGGCGGGCCCGTTGCCGGATCTGGATGCGGACGATCCCCGGGTTGATGGACCAGCACCGAAACGGCCTGCTTCACCGGGCGTACCTGCACCAAAGAGACCCGGACGGGTGGGTCTTGAAGACGTTCAAGCACCTCGGTGATTTCGATTCCGGCATCGTGCCGACTCACGACGAGTTCACGACCGCCATCGAGGCACTTCGGCCACACGAGCGCGTCGGCATCGAACTGTGGATCGACGCGCTCCAACTGCGTCTTGCGGCAGGACTACCAGTACCCCTCAACCCCAATCCCACCAACCCGTGACCAGTGCGATCGTTCGCACGCCGTGAGATATCTCTAGCCGATGTTGTCCGGAGCCAACATCCGTCATTTGTTCAAAGAAGAGCTCGGGGCGTGCGGACGCGAGTCGATGCGCCGGACGCTGCGGGGGAGTGCCGACAGGCTCGCTCGCGACTTGTCAGAAAAACTGAACGGCTGTTTAGTCCGTGGCTAGTCCGTGGGACGTCGAGAAAACGCGTGATCTCGCGTGAGATGACGTGAGACGTTTCTGCAGGTCAGAGCGCCGTTTCGACGGATCGCTGCTGGTCAGAGACCTGCAAGAGTCCTTCCCGGCGTATCGACTGACTCATCCGCCTTCACGGCGCCCGGCGCGGCGAGATATTCGACCTGTCCGCTGAGGGATGTGTGGGGCACCTCTGCCGCCATCCTCGAGGCAGGACCTTGGGCCTACATGCCTCCAATGGTGACCACGCACACTGGACGCATAGCCAGCGCTGGCGCTGGCGCACTGATCTGAGCGATCGGCAGGGAGCGAGACACCCTCGGGTGCCGCACCCCGATCGCTGGGTCAAAGGTCAAGGCCTCTGCCTCTTCTGAGTCCTGTCTGAGCGTCTCGTCGTTCGTTGCCGAGCCCGCCGCCATCCCGGTCACCACGCACCGGAGCCGATTTACAACGACTTGCCGAGACGCCGCCCGGCGTTGCCTCGGCAGAGCTTCAAGTCCACCAGGAGTGGACCCACCGAGAGGTACGACATGTTCAAGCGCATCACTGCGGTCTTCACGACCGTCTGTCTCATCGGCCTGGGGGTGATCGGCCTCAGCACCAGCGCCTCCGCGACAGGTGGCGACGGGGTTGACGAGCACCAGGTGTGTTTCGGCACGCCGATCCACCACGAGGCCACCGGGCACTACAAGCGCGGGCCGATCATCACGCCCGCCACCGACGGTCACCCGGAGACGTTCACCACCGTCCCTGGGAACTGGTGGAACTGGTCGCCCAACAACAGCCAGGGCGCACAGGACTACACCCCCGCCTGGCCCACGGACTCCCGTGGAACCTGGCAGGGCGGCGCTGACGGTCACGTCAACGGTGGTCCTGACCGCACTGCCGAGGGGACGTTCAACGAGTCCAGCGGCGCGTCCGGTAACTCGTCCTGGTTCCACCGTGGCCCGAGCACGCAGGTCAGCAACCACGACTACGTGGCTCCGACCGACGCCAAGTACGGCGACGACGTGTGGGTCGTGGACCACGAGGCGTACGACGAGCCCGTCGTGATCCAGTGCCCGTCGGACGCGCCTGTCGTCATCCAGTGGCCGACCCCGCAGGTCAACGATGCCTGTGGAGCCGGGAACGCGACGTGGGTCCTGCCCACCGGCGACAACCGGATCTCGTGGACCATCACCGACGACGGTCGCCTCATCGGTGAGATCACCGCCGCCGGGTTCGTGTGGCCCAGCCACCTGCTGGTCAACTCGTGGGGCCAGGCTGCCGAGACGAATACCGAAGCGTGCGCGCCGACCGTGATCGCCTACCCGTTCCCGTCCGTCACGGACGAGTGCGGTGCGGATAACGCCGAGTGGGTCCTGCCCGCTGACGGTGGACACGTCTCGTGGATCATCACGGACGACGGTCGCCTCATCGGCACCACCGACGAGGGCTACACCTGGCCGTCTGGCAACCGGGTCAACTCGTGGGGTGACGCGAACACCCTGGAGACGAACACCGAGCCGTGCCTGGTGACACCTCCGACCTTCGCCGTGCCAGACCTGTTCGCCAACCCGCCCACCTGCGAGGAGGCTGGCACGTTCGACGTGCCCGACTCCGCTGTGCAGAACGAGTGGAACTCGAACGCCTACCTGCTCGACGACGGCAAGGTCACCCTGCTCGTGGACCGCTCTGACGCTGGTCTGGTCCACCTGTACGTGTTCTCCACGGATAACGAGACGGTCCTGACGGGCCTGTCGGACGAGTGGGACATCAACGCGGATGGCCGTTCGGCTCTCCACACCATCGTGCTGGCCCCGGCGACGGGCTACCAGTTCACGGACGAGGATGCGCTCTGCTACGCCACCCCCGCCATCCCGGTGGTCCCGGCCACGCCGGTCACCCCGGTCACCCCGGTGACGCCGCTTGAAGCGGAGGTCCTCGCCGCGGAGACCACCGAATCCGCCGGGTTCTACTCCGAGGTTCTTGCCGCGGAGGACCCCGCCTCGGCAGAGCTCGCGCAGACCGGAAGCAATGGCGTGGCGATCACGCTGGGGGCCGCGCTGGTCCTCGTCTTCTCCGGTCTGGGCCTGACGGTGTTTCGTCGGCGGGCTACCCGCTGACGTGGTCGATCCCATCGCCGCCGAGGTGTCGGCGCGGATGGGTTGAGGCTGTGTGACGATCCGCGTGAGCGGGTCGTCGACCAAGACCTCCGGTCGTGGAGCGGACCTGCACAGGGTTCCGCACCGCGGCCGGAGGTCTTCGTGCGCCCGGCATTCCGACTGCGCCGATGGGCGCAGCCGGGGCACGATGGCTCCCATGAGCACCCTCGACCAGCTGACGTCCGACCTGACCACCTCCATGAAGGCCCGGGACACCGAGCGCACGGGCATCCTGCGCCAGATCATCGGTGCCGTGCGGTTCGAGGCGAAGGCGGGGGCGGTCGAGAAGGAGCTGTCGGAGGACGACGTGCTCAAGATCCTGGCGCGCGAGGTGAAGAAGCGCCGTGACTCGGCGCAGATCTACACCGACGCCGGGGCCGCCGAGCGGGCGGCGACGGAGACCACCGAGGCCGACCTCATCGAGACCTATCTGCCGGCGCAGCTGTCGGACGACGAGCTCGCGGCACTCGTGACGGCGGTCATCGCGGACGTCGGCGCGAGCTCCGTGCGGGACATGGGTGCCGTGATGAAGGAGGCGACGGCGCGGGCCGGGGCGTCGGCGGACGGCAAGAAGCTGTCGACGCTGGTGCGAGCCGCGCTCAGCTGACGGTCGACTGTGCGGCGAGGATCGCCGCGACCTGGTCGGGGGTGCTGCGCAGCAGGCAGAACTCGTTGCCCTCGGGATCGGCCAGGACGTGCCACGGGACGTCCCCCTGTCCGATGTCCACGCGCGTGGCACCGAGCGAGAGCAGGCGCTCGAGCTCGGTGGCCTGGTCGGAGCCGTTCGGCGGGCGTAGGTCGGGGTGCAGGCGGTTCTTCACGGTCTTGACGTCCGGGACCTTGAGGAACAGCCAGCCGGTGGAACCGCCGTCGGCCGGCCCGATCGCGACCTCGTCGTCGTCCTCCGCCACCTCCCAGAGGTAGGTCCACCCGAGCACGTCGCGCCACCAGCGGGCCAGGGTGTGCGGGTCGGCGCAGTCGATGACCAGGTGGGAGACCACAGGTGCCATGCGCGGCACGCTAGAGCGAACCGGCCCACGAGCGCTACCGGGGCGGCGGTTCCGGGTCGAGGCGGACGACGCCGGAGTCGAGGTCGAGCCTGCCCGCCGAGTCGCCGGTCTGCAGGATGTCGAGCTTCTGGCGCTCCTGCTCGGCGGTGAGGTGGACCCGGTTGGGCTGGAAGACGTCGATGAGGTCGCCCAGCATCCCGCTGGCCGCCGCGCTCTCGGCAGGACGCCGTTCGCGGTGGCGTCGGCGGTCGAACCAGCCGCGCGCGGTCATGCGGTCGATCGCGACGAGCAGGACCGCGAGCGCGACGACGGCGACGAGCCATCCCATACCGGTCATCGTCCCACGGCCGCGCGCTGGGCCTCGTGCGCGGCGGCGGCCCAGGGGAGCGCCAGGCGGTCGTCGTCGCACGAGGTCCCGGCGACGAGGGCCGCCAGGTAGGCGCGGTCCGCGGCCAGTCGGCGCTGGAGCTCGTCGGCGCCCCCGGCGAGGCCGTGACCAGGGACGACGACCGCCGCGCCGGCGGACTCGAGCAGGTCCAGCGCGGCGAGGTAGTCGCCCACCGGGTCGGGCGCGGTCAGGTCCAGCAGGGGGATCTCGACGTCGGAGAGCATGTCGCCGGCGACGAGGACGCCGACCTCCGGCAGCACGAGAGCGGTGTGCGGGCGGGAGTGCGCGTCGTGCCGCAGCACGCGCACGGGCGGTCCGTCCCACTCGAGCACGCCGGGCGTCCGGCGAGGGTAGGACGTGCGGAGCGCGGCGATCGGCGCCGGCGCCTCGCCGGTGCGGGCGAGCTCGGGGTCGGCGTCCCGCTCGGCGGCCAACGTCTCGGGGTCGGTGGCCGTCGTGCCGGCCGTCCAGCGGGGGAGCCGGCTGAAGCCGGGGCCGTCCAGGACGTGGTCCCAGTGGGCGTGCGTGGACCAGACGGCGACCAGGGTCCATCCCCGGTCGCGGATCGCCGCAGCGAGTTCGTCGACCTCCCGCGCGGTGACGGCCGGGTCGACCACCAGGCACGTGCCGTCCGTGCCGACGACCACCGTCGAGGTGGTGGCGTACACCTGGCTGGTCGCGACGTGCACGCCCCGCGCGACCTCCACGAGGTCGCGCACGGGTCAGCCGCGCGCCTCGGCCGCGAGGGCGGCGGCGCCGACGATGCCGGCCGCGTTGCGCAGCTTCGCCGGGACGATCTTGGTCCGGATGTCGAGCAGCGGAAGGAAATCGGAGTGATGCTTGCTCACGCCGCCGCCGACCACGATGAGGTCGGGCCAGAACAGGTTCTCGACGACGGTGAAGTACCGCTGCAGGCGCTCCGCCCACTGCGCCCAGTCGAGGCCCTCGCGGTCGCGGACGCTCTCGGCCGCGCGGGACTCGGCGTCGTACCCGTCGATCTGCAGGTGACCCAGCTCGGTGTTGGGCACCAGGTGCCCGTCCACGATCAGTGCGGACCCGATCCCGGTCCCGAGGGTGACCACGAGGACCACGCCGTCGATGCCCTTGGCGGCGCCGTACTGCACCTCGGCGTACCCCGCCGCGTCGGCGTCGTTGACGGCCAGCACCTTGCGACCGGTCGCCTCGTGCACGGCCTTCTCGACGTCGGTGCCGATCCACGACTTGTCGACGTTGGCCGCGGACTGGGCGACGCCGTGCAGGATCACGGCGGGGAACGTGACACCGATCGGCACGTCCTGGGCCAGGTGGAACGAGTCCACCACCTTGGCCACCGTCTCGGCGACGGCTTGCGGCGTCGACGGCTGGGGTGTCGGGATGCGCAGCCGGTCGGCGGCGAACTCACCCTCGGCGAGCGACACCGGCGCGCCCTTGATGCCGGAGCCCCCGATGTCGATGCCGAAGGCCGTGTCGGGGGACTTCGTGTGCTTGTGGTCGCTCATGGCAGGGTCAGGATCTCCGCTCCGGTGTCGGTGACCAGCAGGGTGTGCTCGAACTGTGCGCTGCGTCGGCCGTCGGCCGTGAGGACCGTCCAGTCGTCGTCCCACATGACCCAGTCGGGGGTGCCGAGGTTGAGCATGGGCTCGATGGTGAACACCATCCCCGGCTCGATCAGGGTGTCGTAGGCGGGCGCCGCGTCGTAGTGCGGGACGATCAGCCCGGTGTGGAAGGCGGGCCCGACGCCGTGCCCGGTGTAGTCGCGGACCACGCCGTACCCGAAACGCGTCGCGTACTTCTCGATGACCCGACCGATCACGTTGAGCTCCCGGCCGGGCGCCACCGCCTTGATGGCGCGGTTCAGGGACTCGCGCGTCCGCTCGACCAGCAGCCGGGACTCCTCGTCGACGTCCCCGGCGAGGAACGTCGCGTTGTTGTCGCCGTGCACCCCGCCGATGTAGGCGGTGACATCGATGTTCACGATGTCCCCGTCCTCGACGACGGTCGAGTCGGGGATGCCGTGGCAGATGACCTCGTTGATCGACGTGCACAGCGACTTGGGGAAGCCGCGGTAGCCGAGGGTCGACGGGTACGCGCCGTGGTCGACGAGGAACTCGTGGCCGATCGCGTCGAGCTCGTCCGTGGTGACCCCCGGCGCGACGTGGCTGCCGACCAGCTCGAGGGCCTGGGCCGCGAGGCGCGCCGCGACCCGGATGCGGTCGATCATCTCCGGCTCGAGCACGTTGCTGCCGGACCAGTGCGCGGGGCCCGACCGTCCGACGTACTCGGGGCGGGCGATCGCCGCGGGTACCGCACGGAGCGGGCTCAGCGTCCCCGGGACCAGGGCGGCTCGTGGCGCGTGCACGGTCGACATACCTGGCAGTCTACGGACAGGAGGGCATCGGGGCCGGTCACGGCCGATGCCCCCGGCGAGAGGAGATACACCGTGGCAGGCAACTTCTGGTTCAACACCGAGACCCACGAGGTCGAGGAGGGCCGGCAGAGCGACTGGACCAAGCTCATGGGGCCGTACACGACGCGCGAGGAAGCCACCCACGCGCTGGAGAAGGCCCGCAAGCGCAACCAGGACTGGGACGCCGAGGACGAGCAGCCGTCCTGATCGGCCGGCGGCCTAAACCCCCGCCGTCACGCGTCGAACCGGTGGGCCGCGTCCGGGAACGTGCCGCTGCGCACCTCGTCGGCGTAGGCCGAGGCCGCGGCCTTGAGCGCCGCCCCGATCTCGCCGAACCGCTTGGCGAAGCGCGGCGACCAGTCCGTCATGCCCGCCATGTCGACCCAGACGAGCACCTGGCCGTCGCACTCGGCGCCGGCGCCGATGCCGATGGTGGGGATGTGCAGGATCTCCGTCACGCGCGCGGCCACCGGCGCGGGCACCATCTCGAGCACCACGGCGACCGCGCCGGCCTCCTGGATCGCCACGGCGTCCTCGCAGAGCAGCTCGGCGGCGAGATCGCCGCGGCCCTGGACCCGCGGGCCGCCGAGCAAGTTCTCCGACTGCGGCGTGTAGCCAAGGTGCGCGACGACGGGGATGCCGGCGTCGGTCAGCGCCTTGATCTGCGCGGTGACGCGCTTGCCGCCCTCGAACTTCACGGCGGCGACGCCGGTCTCCTTCATCATCCGCACGGCGGTCTCGAGGGCCTGCGCCGGACCGGCCTCGTACGAGCCGAAGGGCAGGTCGGCGACGACGAACGCGCGCTTGGCGGCGCCGGCGACGGCCCGGGCGGGCGGGATGAGGTCGTCGACCGTGACGGGAAGCGTCGTGGTGTGCCCGTGCATGGTGTTCCCGATCGAGTCGCCGACGAGCAGCATGTCGATCCCGGCCTCGTCGAAGATCCGCGCGGTCACGGCGTCGTACGCCGTGAGCATCGTCAGCCGCTCGCCGCGCTCCTTGGCCTCGCGCAGGTGGTGCACGCGGACGCGCTTCGGGGTCTGGGTCATTCCAGGTGCTCCTGTCGGGGTGCTCACGGCTCGCGCCAGCGGGTGGTGATGGGCAGCCGGCGGTCGCGGCCGAAGGCCAGCGCGGTGACCTTGGTGCCCGGCGGGTACTGCCGACGCTTCCACTCGGCGCGGTCGACGAGCGCGAGGACCTTGTCGACGACGTCCTGGTCGAACCCCCGGGCCAGCAGCTCGGCTCGGCCCTCGGCGCTCTCGACGTAGGCGTCCAGCACCTCGTCGAGCAGCTCGTACGGCGGCAGCGAGTCCTGGTCGACCTGGCCGGGCCGCAGCTCGGCCGACGGCGGCTTGGTGATCGACGACTCGGGGATCGGCGGCAGCTCGTCGGGACCGAAGACGCCGTCGAGCGCGGCGTTGTTGCGCCAGCGCGCCAGCGCCCAGACCCGCGACTTGTCGACGTCCTTGATGGGGGCGAAGCCGCCGATGCTGCCGGCGTCGTAGATCGTCGTGTACCCGACCGCGAGCTCGGTCTTGTTGCCGGGCGCGATCACGAGGTGGCCCTCGCGGTTCGAGATCGCCATGAGGATGACGCCGCGGACCCGGGCCTGCAGGTTCTCCGCGGCCACTCCCTCGAGCGGGATCTCCCCTTCGAACGCGTCGACCATGGCCTTGATCGGCTGGACGCGGAAGTCGGCGCCGATCCGCTTGGCCAGGTCCTGCGCGTCGTCCTTGCTGTGGTCCGACGAGTACACCGACGGCATCGAGACACCGACCACGTTCTCGCCGCCGATGGCGTCGGCGGCGATGGCCGCCACCAGCGCGGAGTCGATACCGCCGGACATGCCGAGCAGGACGGAGTGGAAGCCGTTCTTCGTCACGTACCCGTGCAGGCCGGCGACGAGCGCCCGGTAGACCTCCTCGTCGGGTGCCAGCGGCTTCGCGACCGGGCCCGTGGCCGGCGCGTCGTCGTCGTCCAGCAGGTCCCACACCAGCAGGTGCTCGACGAACTGAGGCGCGCGGGTCAGCACGGTGCCGTCGGTCGCGATGACGAACGAGCCGCCGTCGAACACGAGGTCGTCCTGCGCGCCGACGAGGTTGACGTAGGCGACCGGCGCCGCGACCTCGTGCGCGCGCCGTGCCGCGAGCTCGACCCGCTGGTACCCCTTGCCCTCCTCGTAGGGGGAGGCGTTGAGCACGACCAACAGGGAGACCTCGTTCTCGTCCATCTGCGAGACCGGCCCGCCGTCCTGCCAGATGTCCTCGCAGATGACGACGCCGACGCGGCGGCCCTGCACGTCGATCACGCAGACGTCGTCGCCCGCCGCGAAGATCCGGTACTCGTCGAACACGCCGTAGTTGGGCAGGTGGTGCTTGTCGTAGCGCACCTGCACCTGCCCGTGCTGCAGCAGCACCGCCTGGTTGGTGGGTCGTCGGGGTCCCTCGGGTGCGCCCGGCTCGTGCACCGGGGTCACGGACTTCTCCCCGACGGTGCCGACGAGCACGGCGAGCCCGCCGAGCCCGTTGTCGGCGAGCGCCTTCGCCGTGCGCTGCAGGGCGTCCTCGGCGCCGCGGCGGAACGACGCCCGCAGCGCCAGGTCCTCGATCGGGTAGCCGGTGAGCGTCATCTCGGGGAAGACCACCAGGTCCGCGCCGGCCTGCGCGGCGGTGCGCGCCCAGTCCAGCACCGCCTGGGCGTTCGCGTCGACGTCCCCCACGCGCGTGTCGATCTGCGCGAGGGCGATGCGGGGATGAGACATGGGGTCGAGCCTAACCATCGTGCCGCCCGCCGACCGCGCCGCGTGGCCGTCCTCACGTGCGCGGGGACCGCCGGCGGACCCGTGCCGACGCACCTCGGACAGTGACGCTCCGCAACGCGGTTCATCAGGCAGGATGTACCGCATGGACAGGCAGCAGGAGTTCGTGCTCCGCACGGTCGAGGAGCGGGACATCCGCTTCATCCGTCTCTGGTTCACCGACGTGCTCGGGATCCTGAAGTCGGTGGCGGTGGCCCCGGCGGAGCTGGAGGCTGCGTTCTCCGAGGGGATCGGCTTCGACGGCAGCGCCATCGAGGGCCTGACCCGGGTGTACGAGGCGGACATGATCGCCAAGCCCGACCCCTCGACGTTCCAGGTGCTGCCCTGGCGCGGGGAGCGGCACGGCACGGCGCGCATGTTCTGCGACCTGCTGACGCCCGACGGTGAGCCGTCGCTGGCCGACTCGCGCAACGTGCTCAAGCGCGCGCTGTCCAAGGCCGCCGACCAGGGGTTCACCTTCTACACGCACCCCGAGGTCGAGTTCTACCTCTTCGACGCCCCCGCGGACCCGACACAGCCGTTGGTGCCCGTCGACCAGGGCGGCTACTTCGACCACGTCCCGCGCGGCACGGCGCACGACTTCCGGCGCGCCGCCATCACGATGCTCGAGTCGATGGGCATCTCCGTGGAGTTCTCCCACCACGAGGCCGGCCCGGGCCAGAACGAGATCGACCTGCGGTACGCCGACGCCCTGACCACCGCGGACAACATCATGACGTTCCGCACCGTGGTCAAGGAGGTCGCGCTCGAGCAGGGCGTCTTCGCCTCCTTCATGCCCAAGCCGCTGGCCGACCAGCCCGGCTCCGGCATGCATACGCACCTGTCGCTGTTCCAGGGCGACCGCAACGCGTTCCACGAGGCCGGCGGCCACCTGGAGCTCTCGAAGACCGCGCGCTCGTTCATCGCGGGCCTGCTGAAGCACGCCCCCGAGATCACCGCCGTGACCAACCAGTTCGTGAACTCCTACAAGCGGCTGTGGGGCGGCGCCGAGGCTCCGAGCTACGTCTGCTGGGGTCACAACAACCGGTCCGCGCTGGTGCGCGTGCCGATGTACAAGCCCGGCAAGGGCAACTCGAGCCGCATCGAGTACCGCGCGATCGACTCCGCCACCAACCCGTACCTCGCCTTCGCGCTGCTGCTCACGGCCGGCCTCAAGGGCGTCGAGGAGGGCTACGAGCTGCCCGAGGGCGCCGAGGACGACGTCTGGGAGCTCACCGACGCCGAGCGCCGCGCGCTCGGCATCGAGCCGCTGCCGCAGTCGCTGGACGCCGCGATCTCGATCATGGAGCACTCGGAGCTCGTCGCGGAGACGCTGGGCGAGCACGTGTTCGACTACTTCCTGCGCAACAAGCGTCAGGAGTGGGAGGCGTACCGCTCGCAGGTCACGCCGTACGAGCTGCGGCGGTTCCTCCCGGTCCTGTGAGCGTCCCGGAGGGCAGCCGTACGGCCGGACGCGGGGCGTCTCTGGCCGGACGCCTCACGCGGGTCGGCGTGTCCGACGCGGGCCGCGCGGAGCGGCTGCTGGCGGACGCGGCCCTCCTGCGCGTCGTCGACGAGCCCGCCGACGTGCTGATCGCACCGCTGGCGGACGTCGCCGACCCGGACCAGGCACTGCTGGCCCTGGCCAAGCTCGCGGGCGCCGTCGTCGGCGACCCGGAGCTCCTCGGGATCCTGCGCGGCATCCTCGAGGAGGACGGTCCGGCGCGGGCGCGGCTGCTGGCGGTGGTCGGTGCGTCCGTGGCGCTCGGCGACACGCTCGTGGCGCACCCGGACAACCTCCGGGTGATCCTCGACGAGACCCCGGGCACCGGTGTGCCGGTCGCCTCGGTGCGGGCCGAGCTGCTCGCCGCGGTGGGGGCCGACGCCGACGCCGACGTCCCCGTGGCGACGGTCGTGGGGTCGCCGGGCACCGACGCGATGCGCCTGGCGTACCGCAGCCGCCTGTTGCGGATCGCCGCGACCGACCTCACCAGCACGGAGCCCCTGAGCCGCCTGCCGGGCGTCGCGGCGGCCCTGGCCGACCTCGCGGGGGCGGCCCTCGAGGCTGCGCTCGCCCTGGCCCGCGCCGACCTGGACGACCACGGGCTCGGCGTCCGCCTCGCGGTCATCGGGATGGGCAAGGGCGGCGGACGCGAGCTCAACTACGTGAGCGACGTCGACGTCATCTACGTCGCCGAGCCCGTGGACGGTGTCGACGAGGCCGAGGCGCTCGCCGCGGCCTCCCGGTTGGCAGCCGGGCTCGCGCGCGCGTGCTCGACCCCGTCGGCCGAGCCCGCGCTGTGGCCCGTCGACGCCGCGCTGCGCCCGGAGGGCAAGGACGGGCCCCTCGTCCGCACGCTCGCGAGCCACAAGGCGTACTACGAGCGGTGGGCCAAGACGTGGGAGTTCCAGGCCCTGCTCAAGGCTCGGCCGCTGGCCGGTGACCAGGCGCTCGGGCGCGAGTACGTGGAGATGACGCAGCCGTTCGTCTGGAGCGCGGTGACGCGCGAGCACTTCGTCGAGGACTCGCAGACGATGCGCCGACGGGTCGAGGGGCACGTGCCGGCCGCCGAGGCCGACCGGCAGCTCAAGCTCGGCGTCGGCGGCCTGCGCGACGTCGAGTTCACGGTCCAGCTGCTCCAGCTGGTGCACGGCCGCGCCGACGAGTCGATCCGGAGCCCCAGCACGCTGACCGCGCTCGCCGCCCTTGCCGCTGGCGGCTACGTGGGGCGGTCGCACGCCGCGCAGCTGGCCGTCTGCTACCGCCTGCTGCGCGTGCTCGAGCACCGGATCCAGCTGTACCGCCTGCGGCGGACGCACCTGATGCCCACCTCGGAGCCGGACCTGCGGCGGCTCGCCCGCTCGATCGGCATGCGCGCCGAGGGTGCGGGGGGACTGAACGAGCGGTGGCGGGCTGCCCGGCGCGAGGTCCGGGGCCTGCACGAGGAGCTCTTCTACCGGCCGCTCCTGCCGGCGACGGCACAGCTGTCCACGGAGGAGGCCAGCCTGGCCCCGGACGCGGCGAAGGCACGCCTGGCCGCCATCGGCTACACCGACCCGGCCGGCGCGATGCGGCACATCGCCGCCCTCACCGAGGGCGTCTCGCGGCGCGCGTCGATCCAGCGCCAGCTGCTGCCCGTGATGCTCGGCTGGTTCGCGGACGGTGCCGACCCCGACGGGGGCCTGCTCGCGTTCCGCCGGCTGTCCGACGAGCTGGGCACGACGCACTGGTACCTCAAGCTGCTGCGCGACTCGGGCACCGCCGCCCGCCGGCTGGCGCTCGTGCTGTCCACGTCCCGCTACGTCGCCGACGCCCTGACCAGGTCCCCGGAGTCGGTCACGTGGCTGGCCGACGACGCGGACCTGGTGCCGCGGACCTTCGAGCGGCTGACGGCCGAGGCCGACGCGATCCTCACGCGTTCCGACGAGCCCGTGCCCGCGGTCACCGCGCTGCGGGGGCTGCGCCGGCGCGAGCTGGCCCGCACGGCCGCGGCCGACGTGCTCGGCGTCGTCACCGGCGAACGGGCCTCGCGCAGCCTCAGCGTCGCCGCGGACGTCGTGCTGGTCGGCGCGCTCCGTGTCGCCGAGTGGGAGGTCCGCGCCGAGCGCGGGCTCGAGCAGAACCCGACGCGGCTGCTCGTCGTCGCGATGGGGCGGTGGGGCGGCGGCGAGATGGGGTACTCGTCCGACGCCGACGTCCTGTTCGTGCACGACCCCGTCGAGGGCGAGAACGCGGTCACCGCTCAGGAGTTCGCGCTCCAGGTGACGACGAAGCTCCGCTCGCTGCTGGGGTCCGTCGGCCCCGAGCCGACCCTCGAGGTCGACGCCGACCTGCGCCCGGAGGGCCGCAACGGGCCCCTGGTGCGGTCCTTCGACTCCTACGCCGAGTACTACGGGCGCTGGTCGTCCACCTGGGAGAGCCAGGCGCTGCTCCGGGCCCGACCCGTCGCCGGCGACGCCGAGCTGGGGGAGCGGTTCGTCCGCCTCGTCGACCCGCTGCGCTACCCGGCCGGCGGCATCGACCCGGCGGCCGAGCGCGAGGTGCGCCGGATCAAGGCGCGCGTCGAGTCCGAGCGGCTGCCGCGCGGCGTCGAGCCGGCCCGTCACCTGAAGCTCGGGCGAGGCGGCATCTCCGACGTCGAGTGGACGGCGCAGCTGCTGCAGCTGCAGCATGCCCACGCCGTTCCTGCGCTGCGCACGACGGCCACCCTCGGGGCGCTCGACGCCGCGGCGGCGGCCGGGCTGCTGGACGCCGACGACGCCCGGGTGCTGAGCGAGGCGTGGCTGCTGGCCAGCCGGCTGCGGGATGCCAACGTGCTGTGGAGCGGTCGCGGCGGCGCGCACGCCGACGTGCTGCCGCACGACCGGCAGGCGCTGGCGGGCCTGGCGAGAGTGGTCGGCTATCCGGCGGGGTCCGGCGGCGAGCTGGAGCAGGACTACCTCCGCACCGCTCGTCGCGCGCGCGCCGTGGTGGAGCGCGTCTTCTACGGCTGATCGGTCGGGCGGCCGGCGAGCTCGGGATCCGTCGGCTCGTCCTCCGGGACGTCGACCCAGCCGCGCTGCCGCTGCAGTGCCTGCTCGTCCTCCTGCAGGAGCTCGTCGTCGACGAGGTCGTGCCGGCGCACGTAGGTCGAGGAGACGGCCTGGATCGTCGCGACGACCGGGAGGGCGAGGAACGCCCCGATGGGACCGAACACCGCGCCGAACCCGATGACGGCGAGGAACGAGACCGCGGGGTTGATCTCGAGCGACCGCGCCGAGACCTTGGGGGAGAAGATCAGGTTCTCCAGCTGCTGGTACCCGATGATGAACGCCAGCGTGAGCAGACCCTTCACGGGGTCGACGGCGAGCGCCACCGCGACGGGGAGCGCGCCGCCGATGTAGGTGCCGATGGTGGGCACGAACTGCGAGACGATCCCGGTGAACGCGGCGAGCGGCAGCGCGTACGGGATGTCGAGGATGGTCAGGAAGACGAACGTGAAGGCCGTGGACAGCGCGGCGAGCACGATCCGCGAGTTGATGAAGTCCGCGACCTTCTCCTGCGAGACCTCCCAGAGCCGCAGCACCTCCCGCTGCCGGGCCGGTGCCAGCAGGCGGCAGATCGCTGCACGCAGCCGCGGGCCGGCGCTCGCCATGTAGTAGACGACGAGCAGCACGGAGCTCGCGGTGAACAGGCCGCCGAGGATGGACGAGCCGAGGCCGATGAGCCCCGGCGCGAGCTCCTGCCAGTGCGCGCTCAGGTTGATGAGGAGCTCGTCCGCCTCGGGCATGTCGACGGCGAAGTTCGTCGCCACCCAGTCGGCGAACTGCGCGTAGTACTCCGGCAGGGACTGCACGAGCTCGAGCAGCTGCGTGAGGAAGAGCCCGCCGAAGAGCGCGATGACGACGAAGATCGCGACCAGGGACACGGCCATCACGACGCCGGTGGCCCGCGTGCGCCGCAGGCCGCGTGCGACCAACCAGCGGATCAGCGGCTCCATCGCCAGCGACAGGAACCACGAGATGACGACGATGAAGATGACGTTGCCCAGCTGGGCCAGTGCCTTCCACGCGAACAGGCCGAGGAAGACGGCGACGGTCGCCATGACGAGCGCCCGCGGGAGCCACGCGGGGGGCTTGCGGGGGTCCGTCGTGGCCAGGATGACAGGTCCGGTGTCGCGTGGTTTCGGCATCGTTCCCCCCGACGGGTGGGCGAGCGGGCTCGCGGGCGGCGTTCGTCTCGAGTCGCACCGTATCGGTCGAGCCGGGCCCGCCGACGGCCCCGCGCGGACCGGGCGGCAACCGGGCGACAAGCCGCGCGGGGCTGCCTGTCGCGCTCTGAGCAGGGGAACTGACATGCTCGACCCGTCGCAGTACATGTCGGACATATCCGGGGGATCCCGTGGTCGAGAACACTCCGTCGCCCCGCAAGCCGCGGCGACCCGCCTCTACGCCGGCCGCGGAGCCGGAGGGGACGGTGGACCCGCCCGTCGACGACGACGCGCCGCCGACCCCCGACACGGAGTCGCCGTCCGTCACGCCGGACGCCGTCGCGCCCGACGCGGTCGAGGCGGTCGAAGCGGAGAGCGTCGCTTCCGACGGGGTCGAGCCGGAGAGCGACGCGGCCGGGCTCGAGAGCGTCGCGCCCGACGCGGCCGAGCCCGAGAGTGTCGCGCCCGACGGGGTGGCGCCCGACACCGAGACGCCCGGTGCGTCGGAGAACGACACGCTGCCGCTCGACACCTCGGGCGTCGTCGCGCCGCAGAACGACACGCAGGAGATCCCTGAGCACGTCGACGTCGTGGTCCCGCCGTCGTCGCCGACGGAGGACCGGGCCGTGCTCCTCGCCCGCCTGCAGCTGCTGGAGACCGAGAACGCCCGACTGCGGGCGGAGACCACCCAGGCTCCCGTCGTCGTGGTGCCGCCGCCGCGTCGACGGCGCAAGGTGGGGCGTTCGGCGGCGGCGGTGGTGTTGATCCTGATCGGTGCGCTGTTGGCGCCGGTGGCGGTGGTGGGGTCGTGGGCGCGGGGTCTGGTGGTGGACACCGACCGCTACGTGGAGACGGTCGCGCCGATCGCGTCGGACCCGTTGGTGCAGTCCGCGGTGTCCAACCGGGTCACGACCGCGGTGGTGGACGCGTTGAACGTCAAGGAGCTGACCACCCAGGCCACCGATGCGGTCGCCGGGCTGGACCTGCCGCCGATCGTGGCCGGGGCGGTGCAGTCGTTGCAGCAGCCATTGCAGGACGCGATCACCAACGTGGTGCACAAGAACGTGACCAAGATCGTGACCTCGGACGCGTTCGACACCATCTGGGTCGAGGCGAACCGGGCCGCGCACGAGCAGATCGTGGCGACCCTGCGCGGGGACCCGGACGCGCTGGCCAAGATCAGCGACACCGGGGTCCTCACCCTGGACATCACCCCGATCATCGAGCAGGTCAAGACGACCCTGGAGCAGGCCGGGTTCACCCTGGTCTCCCGGATCCCGACGATCAGCGTGACGTTCCCGATCGCGTCCAGCGCGGACCTGGTGCGGCTGCAGAACGCCTACCGGCTGATCGACGTGCTGGGTGCGTGGCTGCCCTACCTGTCCCTGGGGTTGCTGGCCGCCGGGGTGCTGGCCGCGCAACGCCGCTCCCGGGCCCTGGTGATCGCGGGGTTGTCCCTGGCGGGGGCGATGGTGCTGCTGGGTGCCGCCCTGGCTGTCGGCCGGTCCCTGTACGCCGACTCCCTACCGCCCACGGTGCAACGGGTGGACACCGCGGTCGCGATCTACGACCAGGTCATCTCCTTGCTGCGGGTCCAGCTGCGCGTCGGCCTGGTCCTGGGGTTGTTGCTGGCGATCATCGCGTTCGCCGCCGGCGGGACCACCGCGGCCCGCCAGCTGCGCGCGTCCTCCTCCCAGGCCACCGCCTGGGTGCGTGGCGCCGGGGACCGGCACGGCATCGGCACCGGACCGGTCGGGGTCTGGCTGGACCAGCAACGCACCCTGATCCGGGTCGTGGTCATCGCCCTGGCCGCCCTGGCCCTGGTCCTCGCCGACACGCTCACTCCTGCCTACGTCGTCACCGTCTTCGTCATCGCCCTGCTCATCCTCGGACTGGCCACCCTCGCCGCACGACCACGCGCCGCGGCTCCGTCCGTGGACGAGGAGGAGGTCATCGTCTAGCGCTCGGCGCACGCCGAGCCGGAGCCGGCGTCCTGGGCGAGCAGCTGCGTCGCGCGCTCCCGGCCGAGGTTCCACTCGGCCAGGCCGGTGGCGGCGGTGACGTCGGCGGACGCCAGCAGGCACGAGCGCAGGAACGGATCGTCCTCGATCTGCGCGAACGCGGGCACGGCGTCGGCGGAGAGCCCGGCCAGGTAGCCGACGTCCAGGTCCGCCCCCAGGTCGGCCGTGGTGTTGTGCCGCACGATCTGCGCGTCCGGGTTGACCAGGGCGAGGCCGAGCATCGCGACCGCGGCCACCTGGACGACGGCGCGGGGCAGCCACCGGCCGCGCCAACGGATCCCCGCGACCAGCAGCAGGACGAGGACGGCGGCGAGCGCGACCTCGACCACGGTGACGAAGACGCGCAGGCGGGTGAGCCCGAACGTCTCGACGTACAGGTCCATGCGGCGCAGCGCCGACGCGACGACCCCCAGCGTGCCGACGCACAGGACACCGAGCGCCACCCGGGCCAGGAGTCGGTCGGTCGCGGTCTCGCGCGGGGCGCGACGGGCGGCCACGGCGACCACCACGAGCGTCAGCGCGGTGACGACGAGCAGCTGCCAGAACCCCTGCCGGGCGTACTGCGCGTAGGTCAGGCCGACGGACTCCAGGACGTGCCGGTGCCCGCCGAGCAGCGCGCCGACCTGCACCATCACGAACAGGAGCACCATCGCGTCGAGGGCGACCACCGGCAGCAGCCACTCGCCGCGCCGCGCGGGCTTGCCCGGCGCCAGTCGCAGGTCGGCCCAGCTGGGGGGAGCCAGGGCGAGGTGCGCCAGGCTCGCCGCGACGAGAGCGATCAGGGCACCGACCACGAACTGGCCGGGGATCAGGTCGCCCTGCGCCCGCGGCAGGAGGCTGGCGAAGACGCGGTCGGCGCTGGCGAACAGGACACCGAACACCAGCAGCAGCCCCACGGTGATGGCCACGCTGCGCAGCGCGACCAGCAGCTGTCCGCGGCGCGACCCGAGCCGCGTCTCGATGCCCTTGGCCACCCAGGGCAGCGCCCGCACGGCGCCGGCGGCCCAGCTGAGCGGCGCGAGCACCGCGGCGGGCGCCGACCTCGAGGACGTGACGGCGACGACGCCCGCCCAGGCCGCCGCCAGCGCGCAGAGGACGACGACCCACCCCGCGTCGCGGACCGCGACGACGGCGACGAGGGCGATCGACAGCACCGCCGTCACGAGGTCGTTCACCGACCGCCGCCGGATCAGCTCGGGAGCGGCCGCCACCCACAGGGCAAGGCCCACCAGCGCGACCCCGAGGCCCGGCCGGTGCCCGACGAGCAGCGCCCCGCCCAGCGCCCCGACCGTGCCGCAGACCACGAGCGTCCGGGTGGCGACCGGTCGTCGGCGCTCCGCCCAGAAGGGCGCCAGGACGCGGGAGAGCCGGCCCGGCTCGCGCGCGACGGGAACGGCCCGGCCCGCCGTCCAGGAGGGCGGCGGGCCGGGGAGAGCGGGCGGGGGCGGGGGAGTCGGTGCACCGGAGTCGGTCATGAGCGCCACGCTAGGCACCGGTGTCCCTGCACGTCAGAGACTTGCGCGGGGGTCCCGTGCACGTTGTGTGCAGTGGACCGGCGGCCCTCCACAACTGGTGCCCAGCCCGCACACAGGCGTCAGCGGCGCACGGTGACCACCCGTTCGGCCGTCGGGGTGCTGCCCGCGGCGTTGCTCAGCACGGCCACGAACCGGTAGGTCCCGGGCGCCAGGCCGGTCACGCTGGTGGTGGCCGACTGGCGGTTCGGGGTGGCCGCCGTGAGGTCCTGCTCGTCGACGAGCGCCCCGTCGCGGTACAGCGCGTAGTGGGTTGCGTTCGTGCCCCACCAGAGATTCGTCGTGACGGTGAAGGACCCGTCGCCGTCGCGGTTGTCGTCGCTGAGGACCGCCCTGCCGGGGGCGGCGTCGGTGACGCGCACGGTGTGCGGTGCCGAGCTGCTGGTGCCGTACGGGTTCAGCAGCTCGACGACGTAGGAGTACGTGCCGTCGACCTTTCCGGCGACGGGGAACGTCACCGTCTGAGCGTGCGGCGTCGTGCCCGTGAGCCACTGCGCGCCGACGAGCGCGCCGTTCTCGTAGAGGCGGGCGACGGTGGCGTTCTGGCCCCACCACAGGTTGGCCGTCACCGTGTAGGAGCCGTCGCGCAGGCCGGTGTCCCGGCCGTTGTCGTCGCTGACCACCGCCGTGCCGGGAGCGCCCGTGGCCACCGGCGTGCCGGACGCCAGCACCCCGGCACCCGCCTCCGCGCGCACGATGGCGGGAACGTCCTGCACCGGATCGAGCACGTAGTCGTAGACGTCGGCGGGGTTCCACCGGGCCGTCGGCGCCAGCGGGACGGGCGCCGTCGCGTTGAACGCGGCGAGCAGGTCGGTCGGCTGACCGTTGACGGTGGACCCGGTCTCGAACAGCTGCGTGCCCGCCCACCGCGTGATGATCCGCCCCGGGTCGACGCCCGGCGCGAGCTCGAAGGCGTTGTTCTCCGCGTAGATGCTCGACTCGATCCCGGCGCCCCAGTAGTACTGGAACAGCCCCTCGGTCGTCTGCGTGTAGAGGTTGTCGTAGACGTGCACGTCCCCGAACCGCACCCGCGGGGCGCGCTGGCCGATGTCGATCCAGTGGTTGTGGTGGATGGTCACCCGGTGCTGGCCCCGGTCCTGCGGGCGCGAGTCCGAGGAGCCGATGAGCTCGGTCTTGTCGTGCTGGTCGAGCTGGTTGTACGACACCGTGACCAGGTCGGACCCGTGGGTGATGTCGAGCAGCCCGTCGTGGACCTCGAAGGGGCGGCCGAAGACGGTCGGCAGCGCCTCGTGCGGGTGGGTGCCGTCGTCGAACGTGTTGTGGTCCACCCAGACGCTGGTCGAGGTCCAGATCGAGACGTTGTCGTAGGCGGAGTTCCAGTTGCCGACGGCCGTGTCGGTCGGGTCCCAGACCGGGAAGCAGTCATAGGCGTCGGAGATGGTGAGGTTGCGGACGATCACGTTGTGGGCGTCGCGGATCCGCATGCTCGCGCCGACGATCTGCGCGTCCGGGCCGACGCCGACGAGGGTGACGTTCGAGCCGACGTGCTGCAGCGTCTGGGCGGCCTGGATCGCCGCGGCGGCGACGCGGGCGTTCTCGAGCGGCCCGCTCGGCTTGGCCGTGCCCCACGGGCCGGCGGGGTCGAAGTGCGCGATGTAGTCGGCCATGCGGAACGGCTGACCGGTGTCCGACACGGTGACCTGGCCGGCGTAGTCGTCGCAGCTGACGGCGGGGTCGAACGCGGTGATGGTGCCCGTGACGTAGACGATGCGGGGAACGGTATTGGTGCGCGCGTCGGTCTGGCTGCCGCCGGGTTTGCCGGCGAGGGCGTCGCGCAGCTCCTGCCACGTGTCGACGACGTAGACCTGCGCGGCGTCCGCGGCCGCACCGCCCGTGGTGCCCGTCGCGACGGTCGGCTTGCCGTCCGGGACGGTGGGTCCCTCGTAGGAGGCCCAGCCGTCGCCGGGAGGGAGCACGGCCGTGCCCAGGTCGACCGGGGTCGGCGGGGGAGCGGCGTGGGCGGTCGTCGCCGGGAGGAGGAGTGCTCCGGCGGCCAGGGTGGCGATGAGGGTGCGACGAGCTCGCATGAGACGTCCTTGTCTCGAGCAGGTGGACGGGGTGAGAAGCCGTGAGAAACCGGTTCCCCACCGTGGCACATCCGACTCGGTAAGCGCAATCCCATCAGGACGACGAGTACGCCTCGCTCATGCCCGGGATGGCGGCCAGGTACGCGCGGACCTCGGCCGGGCCCCACCCGTGCGTCTCGCGCAGGCCCACCTCCATCGTCCGCAGGTAGGCGTCGGTCGGGGCGGCCAGCGGCGCGTCGTCGAACGGCTCGGACGTCAGGGTCACCAGCGGGATCCCGTCGCGGACACCCAGGTGCACGATCGTCTCGTAGCGCCCCGGCCCGTAGCGGTGCCGACCCTCGCGCCGGAGGGTCTGCAGGTCCAGGTCCTCGCCGGGGTCGCGGCGCATCTCCTGGGCAAGGACGTCGGCCAGCTGTCCGGCGCTCAGCAGGTAGGCGGCCGCGGCGACCCGTCCCGTCCCGTCGGGGTCGAAGACCGCGGTGCCCCCACCCCAGGCCGTCGACGCCCCGGTGAAGGAGAGGCTCCCGCGCACGACGAGCGGGACCGTGCGCGCGGGCTCGGTCCCGTCGCGGCACCCGGGATAGGTGCGCAGGCTCCCGGACGGCCGGCCGCCGCGCAGGTAGAAGCGGAACCGGTCGGCGCTCAGGTTCGACCCGTAGGCGACGTACCAGACGTGGTCGACGGCGTCCGTCGTCATCCCGGCAGCACCCGCGAGCGCCCGGCCGCCACGGCCTCCGCCAGGAGAACCTCCTCGGCGTGTCGGTAGAGGTCCATCGCCTGCTCCGGCGTGTTGCCGACGGCGGTCAGGCCCACGCGGCCCAGCTCCGTCAGGCAGCTGATCATGTGGAACACCACGCCCGTCTGCCGGGACTGGTCGAAGTGCAGACCGTGCCTGGCGACGACGTCGAAGAGGTCGCCCACGCGCAGCGCCCGCAGCTCGGGCGCCTCGAGGTGGTCGGTGGCGACCAGGTGCTTCTCGTCACCGGTTGACGTGAGGTATCGGCCCGAGGGCCCGTCGTAGCGGCCGTCGGTGAGGAACTGCAGCGTGAGGAACGGGTGCGTGGTCCCGCCCTTGCGCAGGTTCAGCTCGATGGCGTGCGCCGTCCAGGCACCCGACCCGTCGCGGACGACGACGAAGTCGACGGCGAACCGGCCGAGGACCCCCTCCCGTGCGAGGCGGCGGCCGATGATCTCCGCCGGCTCGCTGATCAGCCGGCTGTACGCCGGGTCCGCGGGGAAGGTGCACCCCAGGTACCGCTGGCCGCTGGGTCCGCCGAGCAGCTGGTCGTGGGTGGAGAGCAGCTCGACCGTGCCGTCGGGCAGGACGCGGAGCTGGACGCTCGGGCTGCGCAGCTCGGTGCCGGTGACCCGTTCCTCGACCACGCCACCGCCGGCGGCGAACCGGTGCCAATAGTCGTCGCGGCTCAACGTCGCCGACTCCAGCTCCAGGGTCGCCACACGGTCGGCCACCTCGGCGCGCAGGTCCCTGCCCGGGAGGTCCCGCAGGTCGACCACCGCGTTGCCGTTGCCGGAGACACCGTCGTTCAGCTTCACGATCACCGCGGCGGTGCCGGGGCGCTCGGCGAGCATCGCCAGCACGGCGTCGACGACGTGGTCCGGGCTGCGCAAGCCCTCGGCACCCGCGGGGTGCAGGACACCCTCGTCGGCGAAGAGGCCTCGACAACCGGTCTTGCTGCCGAGGTCGGCGAGGTGCGGGTCGGAGCCGTACATCGGGATGCCCAGGTGGAGGGCGAGGTCGCGCTCCCGTTCGGTCGTGCTGTAGGCGATGAGGTGGCACCGGGCGCGGTTGGGGATCCCCGCCGCGATGCTCGCCAGCAACCGAGGCCGCTCGAGGACCTTCTCGTTGAGTGGGCGCAGCGAGGCGTCGTCGACGGAGACGAGCGTGAGGCGTGCGCGGGCGTGGCTGGGGATGACGCCCGGCAGGAGTGCCAGGTAGTACTCGATGATGCTGTCCTTGATCGGCGTCGAGGTCACGTAGGTCATCCGCAGGAACGGCTGGCGGAGCAGGAGGAGCAGGAACAGGAAGCGTTCCTCGTAGGCCTGGACCAGCCCGGCGCTCGCCTTGGCATCGACCCCGACGGACGGGATGACCACGACGGACTCGTCCTCGTGGTGCTGCCGCATGACGTCCCAGACCGACCTCATCCGCTGCTGGAGCATCGAGAACCGCTCCTGGCGCTCCGCCTCGTCCAGGTCGTCCAGCGTGGTCACGGCTGCCTCACCCCCGCGCTCTCGACGGCGAACGTGCCCACGGGCCTGCTGAAGCCGCGCAGGTCTAGCTCACCCATGGGTCGCCCGCCGACGCGGTCCTCTACAGCGGAGAAGACGCGCTGGCTGACGAGGACCTGGCCGGCTGTCGCCTCGGCGCACAGCCGCGCGGCGAGGTTGGTCACGCTGCCGATCGCGGCGTAGTCGGACCGGCCCTCGAACCCGATCCGTCCGAGCGTGGCGTAGCCCTGCGCGACGCCGATGCCGAAGCCGAGCTCGTGGCCCCGGCGGGACCAGCCGACGGCCAGTGCCGCGACCCGGTCCTGCATCGCCATCGCCATCGCCACGGCCCGCCACGCGGGGTCGTCGCAGGTCACCGGGTCGTTGAAGAAGACCATCAGGCCGTCGCCGGTGAACCGTTCGAGCGTCCCCTCGTACTCGTCGATGAGCTCGCCCAGCGCCCGGTGGTACTCGCGCAGCACCGCCATCACCTCCTCCGGCTCGGACTGCTCCGCGAAGGGGGTGAAGCCGCGCAGGTCGCAGAAGACCACGACGATCTCCCGACGGTGACTGTCGAGCAGCGACTCGTCACCGGAGTCGATCACCAGGTCGGCGAGCTGTGGTGGGAGGAAGCGTCGGAGCCGGTGCAGGCGCTGCAGCTCGTCGACCTGGGTGCGGACGCGCTCCTCCAGCTCGGCGTTCCAGCCCGCCAGCTCGGCCGCCTGCCGGGCGATCGTGTCCTGGTACCGCTTCACGCGGGCCAGCGACGCCACCCGGGCGACCAGCTCGTCCTGGTGGAAGGGCTTCGTGACGAAGTCGTCGGCCCCGGCCTCGATGGCGCGCAGCTTCTCCTGGTCCCCGCTCGCCGTGATCATCACCACCGGGAGGTAGGCGGTGGTCGGGTCCGCCCGGACCCGACGGCAGACCTCGTACCCGTCGATGCCGGTCATGACGATGTCGAGCAGGATCAGGTCGACATCGTCGTGACCCGGATCGTGCAGGACATCCAGCGCTTCCTCGCCCGACCCAGCGAGCAGGAGTCGGTAGCCCCGCGGCTCGAGGACCGCCTGCAGCAGGCGCAGGTTCTGAGGCAGGTCGTCGACGGCGAGGATCGTCACCTCCTCAGGCATGGGCGTGCCCGATCACCATGAACGCATCGACCTGGGACGGCAGGGCCCGGACGCTGATCGGCTTGGACAGGTACCCGTCGAAGCCGTCGGCCAGCGCGCGGTCACGGTCCTCCTGCATCGCGAAGGCGGTCACGGCGACCACGGGCACGTCGGCGACCACCGGGTCCCGACGCAACCGGTGCATCGCCTCGACCCCGTCGATACCGGGGAGCTGGAGGTCCATCAGGACGAGGTCGGGGCAGCAGACGTGCGCCAGGCTGACGCCCTCCTCGCCCGACCTGGCCTCGACGACGTCGTAGCCGCGGACCTGGAGCACGTCGCGGATGAGCTTGAGGTTCAGCGCGTTGTCCTCGACCACGAGGATGCGACCCGATGTCGTCACAGCATCCCCCCGGTGGCACTGGCGTCGACGGGCAGGGCCTCGGCACGGCGCAGCGCGCGCACCAGGTCGTCGCGGGCGACGGGCTTGATGAGGTACTCGGCCGCACCCGAGGCGATGCCGCGTGGCCGCTCGTCGACGATGGAAGCGATCACCACGGGGATGTCGCGCGTCGCCTCGTCGGCCTTCAGGCGCTCGAGGATCTGCCAGCCGTCCATGCCCGGCAGGCGCAGGTCCAGCACGACGGCCGCCGGCAGCAACGACCGGATCTCGTGGAGCCCGGCCCTGCCGTCGCGCGCCCGGACGACCCGCACGCCGAACTCGTCGAGGTAGGCGGCGAGCAGGTCGAGGGAGGCGCGGTCGTCGTCGACGAGGACCACCACGGGAGCGTCGTCGCTCGACTCGGTCGAGCCGGTCCCCGCTGCGGTGCCCGAGGGCACCACGAAGCCGAAGGTGCTCCCGACGCCGACCTCAGTCTCGAGCCACATCCGGCCGCCCAGGAGCGCGACGAGCCGTCGGCACAGAGTCAGGCCGAGCCCCGTGCCCTCCTCCCGAGGAGCACCACGCCGTCCCTGCTGGAACGCCTCGAAGATGCGTTCGCGCTCCTCGGGCGCGATGCCCGGGCCGTCGTCCGTGACGGTGAGCTCCAGCTCCGGCCCGACGTGCCGCGCAGCGACGACGACATGGCCGCCGTCGGGCGTGAACTTCACCGCATTGCTCAGCAGGTTCACCACGACCTGCTTGAACTTCAGCTCGTCGGACTCGACGAGATCGACCGTCGGGTCGAGCGAGAGCGCGAGCGCGATGTCGTGGTCGTTGGCGCGTCCCCGCACGGTCGCGATGCCGTACTCGATCGCGGCCGGCACGGAGAAGGTGGACGGCTCGAGCTCCATGCGGCCGGCCTCGACCTTGGACAGGTCGAGGATCTCGTTGAGCAGCTCGAGCAGGTGCTGCCCCGAGCTCAGGATGTCCCGCAGGTACTCCTCCTGACGCTCGTTGATGTCGCCGAAGAGCCGCTCGAGGAGGACCTCGGAGAACCCGATGACGGCGTTCAAGGGCGTCCGGAGCTCGTGGGACATGCTCGCCAGGAACTCCGACTTGTGCTGGCTCACCACCTCCAGCTCGGCCGTCTTGACCTCGAGCTCGCGGAACAGCCGGGCGTTGGTCACCGCGAGCGCCGACTGGCTGGCGAACGTCTCCAGGAAGTCGACCGTCTCCTGTGCGAACGGTCCGACGGAGCGACGGCGCACGACGAGCGCGCCGACGATCCGCTCGCCGCGCAGCACGGGGACGGCGAGGACGGAGCGCCAGCCGTCGGCGTGCAGGACCGCCAGGTGAGGATCGAGGTCGACCTCGTCCAGGTCGGGGACCGCGACCGGGTGCCGCTCGAGCGCCGCCCTTCCGACGAGCGTGCCGCGCAGCTCGATCCGCACGGCACGCAGCGCGGCCAGGAGCTCGGGGCTGCTGGCGTACGCGCTGCGGACCGAGAAGACCTGGTCCTCCTCGAGGTATTCCATCATCGAGCCGCCGTCGCAGCCCGAGAAGCGGACGGCGTTCTTGATGATCGTGGCCAGGACCTCGTCCAGGACGAGGCTCGAGCTCACGATCCCGCCGACCGCACTCAGCGCCTCGAGCTGGTCCACGCGCCGGGCGAGCTCGGCTCCGCGCGCGTCGAGCGCCGCGAGCAGGTCCACGTGCCGCACGACGATCGCAGCCTGCGCCGCGAACGCTTCGAGGAGGGCGACCTCGCCCGGGTCGAACGGGTCCACCTCGCTCCGCAGCAGCGACAGAGCGCCCACCACTTCGTCGTCCAGCACCATCGGGGCCGCGACCACGGTGCGGAACCCGACCATCTCCTGGAGGTCGCGCCGGCGGTAGGCGGGGTCGACGAGGACGTCGGAGATCTGCTGGACCGCCCGGCGGGTGGCCGCGCGACCCACGATCGTGTCGCCGTCCACCCGGATGGGGTGCTCGCGCCAGTAGCTCCGCAGCTCGGCGGTCAGGCCGACCGACGACGCGAGCGTGAACCGGTCGCCGTCGATGAGGTAGACCAGGACCGTCTGGGCCCGGCACAGCCGCCGTGCCGTGTCAACGATCGTGTCGAGCACGGCATCGGGATCGGCGGCGGACCCCAGCGCGGACAGGACCGCGTTCGCGGCCGCGAACTGGTCGGTGGCGTCGTCGTAGGCGCGGCGCAGGCGATCGTGCTCCGCCTGGCTGACGGTCCCGCTCTGCAGCTCGGCCATCGGTGGCCGCCCTTCCCCGGGTCTCGACGTCCCGGGCGCACCTCAGTGTGCTCGCGGGCGCCGGACGTGTGCAATGACGGCGACGAGCTCCCGATGTGCGGTCTGCCAGGCTGGCGTCATGAACGCCTGGCGCACGCGCACCTCGACGACCGTCTACGAGAACCCCTGGATCCGCGTGCGCGAGGACGAGGTCGACCGCCCCGACGGCGGGATCGGGATCTACGGCGTGGTCGAGCTGCGGAACCCGGCGGTGTTCGTCGTCCCGCTCACCGACGACGACGAGGTCGTCCTCGTGGAGGTCGCCCGCTACGCCACGGGCGCGGTGTCCCTCGAGGTGCCGGCGGGTGGGTCGGACGGCGAGGAGCCGGAGCTGGCGGCCCGCCGCGAGCTGCGCGAGGAGACCGGTCTCGAGGCGCACAGCTGGGAGCCCGTGGGCTCGATGTTCGCGCTCAACGGCGTGTGCCACGCGCCCGAGCACGTGTTCCTTGCCCGTGGCCTGCGCGTCTCCGACGTGCCGGTCGAGCAGGCGGAGGAGGGGATCACCGGTGTCCGGCGCATCCCATGGGCGCAGGTCCTGCGGCTCGTGGCCGACGGCACGATCACCGACGGCGAGACCGTGGCGGCGTTGATGTACGCCGCGATCGCCCTCGGTCGGGTGGTGTGACGGTCGGGGTCGTCCCTGCCCGGATCCTGTGCGGCACCACGCTCACCGGCGACGAGTGTCGGTGATGATGGGGGCATGACCGACCGCCCGACCATGCGGGGCCGCCTCCTGGTGGCCGCGCCTGCGCTGCGCGAGCCGGCCTTCCACCGCACCGTCATCCTGCTTCTCGACCACGGCGACAACGGTGCGCTCGGCGTGGTGCTCAACCGGCCGTCGTCGGTCGACGTCGGCGTGGTGCTGCCCGAGTGGCACGCGCACGTCACGGACCCCCCGGTGCTGTTCCTCGGCGGCCCGGTCGGCCAGGACACGGCGATGGGCGTGGCGGTCCTGGCGGTGGGCGCGACCGCGTCGCCCGACGTCGACGCCGTGATCGGGCCCTTCGGGCTGGTGGACCTGGACGCCGTGCCGGAGACCGTCGGGGCGCGCGTGCGCGGGGTCCGGGTGTTCGCGGGGTATGCCGGTTGGTCGGAGGACCAGCTCGAGCGCGAGCTCGACGAGCGGTCCTGGTTCCTCGTCGACGCCCTGCCCGACGACCTGCTCACGCGCGAGCCCACGGGGCTGTGGCGGCGGGTGCTGCGTCGTCAGGGCGGTGACCTGGCGATCGTGTCGACGTACGCCGAGGACGCGTCGCTGAACTGACGTCAGCCCTCGTCGGGGCTCGTGGGCTCGTACGCCCGGCGAGAGGTCCGAGCACCTGGATGCCCATGGCCCGACTCTCCGCCCGTGCGCGCGACGGGTCAACGGTCGCGATACCGAAGTGATACCGCGTCCGGCGCCCCGCGATACCGGTGGGTGCCACACCGGTGATCAGCGCCGCAGCTCCGCGGCGCCGACCACCTTGGAGGGCATCATGAAGAAGTTCCTCGGCATCGTCACCGCCGTCGTCCTGGCCGGTGGGCTCAGCGCGTTCGGGACCGGCGCGCTCCACGCGTCGCCGGGCAGCGGAGACGGGACACACTCCGTCGCCCTGCCGTACTGCAGGGGGCCGCACTGGTGCTCGTACTGAGGCTCGTCGTCGGTCGTCGTGCGCACGACCCGGCCGCCACAGGGGGGCGGCCGGCTCGCTGTTCGTGCGGGCTGGACAATCTCTCCTCGCACACCGAGGCTCCGACGTATTCAGCCACGTCAGCGCCCATATCGGGCGCGCCGACGGCGTAGATTGCGAAACGTCGGAGCGTCCTGTGCGGCGCGGGCAGAGAGTGAGTGACGTGACCGCGACGGGGAGCCTGCCACTGCTGTCGGACGAGCTGCTCCGGCTCCGGGAGCTGCTGCAGGGCGCTGACAGCGTCGAGCTCAAGGTGACCGTGCCCGAGGTCGCACATCGATCGACGACGGCGACGCTCGGCCTCGACCCGATCGACGCCCAGATCCGCCACGTGTACTTCCTCGACACTCCCGACCTCCGGCTCAGCAAGGCCGGTGTCGTGGTGCGAGCGCGGCGGATCCAGGGACGGGGCGACGACTCGGTCGTCAAGCTGCGGCCCGTGGTGCCCACCGACCTCCCCGGCGAGATCCGACGGTCGCCGAACTTCAACGTCGAGGTCGACATCGTGCCCGGCAGCTACGTCTGTTCCGCGACGCTGAAGGGCAAGCTCCCCGCGACCGCAGTCCGCGCCTCGGTGTCCGGAGAGCAGTCGCTCCGGAAGCTGTTCTCGAAGGAGCAGCGGGCGTTCTTCGCCGAGCACGCCCCCGACGGTCTGAAGTTGGACGACCTGTCGATCCTCGGCCCGATCTTCGTGCTCAAGCTGAAGGTCGTGCCGGAGACGTTCGGCCGTGGCCTCGTCGCCGAGATGTGGTTCTACCCGGACGGCTCCCGCATCCTCGAGCTGTCCACGAAGTGCCACCCGACGGAAGTCATCGCCGTCACGGCCGAGCTCCGGCGGCTCCTCGCAGACAAGGGCGTCGACATCACCGGTGAGCAGCAGACGAAGACCAAGACGGCACTGGAGTTCTTCTCGGCAGAGCTCCAGGCCAAGCCGGCATGAGGCGCCTCATCGAGCAGTCCGTCGCATCGGCACCGACCACGTCGAGGACGTGGTGACCGATGGCGACCACTGAGATCATCCCGCGCTGGGAGTGGCGCACGTTCGGCGTCCAGTTCGGACCGGCGGAGGAGTTTCTTGCCGGCCAGACGCCGACGGGGACTAAGCAGAGCGACGAGCTCTACCTCTTGTCGGTGTACGGCGACACCGTCAAGGTGCGCGACGGGCTCATGGACATCAAGCTCCTGCGCGAGGTCGGCACGGGTGGGCTGGAGCGGTGGGAACCGGTCCTGAAGGCCGAGTTCCCCCTCGGCCGCGACGACATCGAGGCCGTCTTTGCCGCGCTGCGCCAGCCCGTGCCCGACCTGCTGCGGGAGACGTACAGCCTCGAGGAGCTCCTCAGCGAGGTGGTGGATCCCCACCCCGGCGTTCGCTCCGTACCGGTCCGCAAGCGGCGCGTCCGACACACGATCGAGGGCTGCATCGGTGAGCTCTCCGAGGTCGAGGTCGGCGAGTGGGTGACCAGGACGCTCGCGATCGAGTCGGAGGATCTCGACGCGGTGGTGGCCGCCGTCCGAGCCGTGGGCCTGGGCAACCGGGTCAACACGAGCTACCCGCGTGGGCTGGGAGCCCTGTTCGACGGGCAGCCGCCGCGCTACGCCACCATCGACGTGGGCACGAACTCCGTGAAGTTCCACATCGGCCAGCCGGTCGCGGGCGGGTGGGAGGCGCTGGTCGATCGCGCCGAGGTGACCCAGCTCGGCGCGGGTCTCGCGCAGACGGGGAGCATCTCGCCCGAGGCGCTCGAGCGGACGACGGACGCCATCCGCGGGATGGTCGCGGAGGCGCGCAGGCACCTGGTCAGGGAGATCGCCGCCGTCGGGACGGCCGGGCTGCGTATGGCCGACAACCGAGCTGACGTTTTGGCCGTCATCGAAGCCGCGACTGGAGTGTCCGTCGAGGTCGTCTCCGGTGAGGAGGAGAGTCGCCTGGCCTACGTCGCCGCGCTGGCGGGGCTCGAGGTGGCGGACGGCTCGATCGTGGTCTTCGACACCGGCGGCGGCAGCTCCCAGTTCACGTTCGGCCACGGCGATGCCGTCGACGAGCGCTTCAGCGTCGACGTCGGAGCCGCCCGCTACACGGAGCGCTTCGGGCTCGACAGTGAGGTCTCGCGAGAGACGCTCGAGGCCGCGCTCGCCGCGATCGCCGGCGACCTGGACCGGCTCGACGACCGGCCCGCGCCGGACGCCCTGGTGGGGATGGGCGGGGCGATGACGAACCTCACGGCCGTCAAGCTGGGCCTCGAGAGCTACGACCCGGATGCCGTCCAGGGCTCCGTCCTCGAGCGCGGCGAGGTCGATCGCCAGATCGAGCTGTACCGGACGCAGGATGCCGAGGGGCGCCGGTCGATCGTGGGACTGCAGCCGAAGCGCGCCGAGGTGATCCTCGCCGGCGCCTGCATCGTGCGCACCGTCATGGACAAGGTGGGCATGGATCGGCTGACGGTCAGCGACCGCGGCCTGCGGCACGGCCTCATCAACGAACGGTTCGGCGGCGGCGAGAAGGAAGCGCACAACATGCCGACGTGACCCACCACGGTCACCGGGGCAGCGATCGCCGCACCGTCTGGTGGCAGACGTGCGACACCCCCGCCGCCACGAGGGCGACGGGGGTGTCGTCACTGCAGGTCACCGACCCCTGGGAGCAGCCAGGGGTCGGGACGATCACACGTCGTAGTAGAGCTCGAACTCGTGCGGGTGCGGCCGCAGACGGATCGGGTCGACCTCGGCGTTGCGCTTGTAGTCGATCCACGTCGCGATCAGGTCGGGCGTGAAGACGTTGCCCGCCGTGAGGAAGTCGTGGTCGGCCTCGAGGCTGTCGAGCACCTCGCCGAGCGAGCCCGGGACCTGCTGGATGAGGGCGTGCTCCTCGGGGGGCAGCTCGTACAGGTCCTTGTCCACCGGGTCCGGCGGCTCGATCCGGTTCTGGATGCCGTCGATGCCGGCCATGAGCATGGCGGCGAACGCCAGGTACGGGTTCGACGACGGGTCCGGCACGCGGAACTCGATGCGCTTGGCCTTCGGGTTCGAACCGGTGACCGGGATGCGGATGCACGCGGAGCGGTTGCGGGCCGAGTAGACCAGGTTGACGGGGGCCTCGAAGCCGGGGACCAGGCGGTGGTAGGAGTTCACCGTCGGGTTGGTGAACGCCAGCAGCGAGGGCGCGTGCTTGAGCAGGCCGCCGATGTACCAGCGCGCGAGGTCGGACAGGCCGCCGTAGCCCTTCTCGTCGAAGAACAGCGGCTCGCCGTCCTTCCAGAGGGACTGGTGGACGTGCATGCCGGAGCCGTTGTCACCGAAGAGGGGCTTCGGCATGAAGGTCGCGGTCTTGCCGTTCTCGTGCGCCACGTTCTTCACGACGTACTTGAAGAGCATGACCTTGTCGCCCGAGATCGCGAGCTTGTCGAAGCGGTAGTTGATCTCCTGCTGGCCGGCGGTGCCGACCTCGTGGTGGGCGCGCTCGACACCGAGGCCGAGGGCGTCCAGCTGCAGGCTGATCTGGTCGCGGATGTCCGAGAAGCCGTCGACCGGGGGGACGGGGAAGTAGCCGCCCTTGTAGGGGATCTTGTGGCCGAGGTTGCCACCCTCCTCCTCGCGGCCGGTGTTCCAGGCCGCCTCGAAGGAGTCGATCGAGTAGAACGACTCGTTCTGCTTCGTGTGGAAGCGGACGTCGTCGAAGATGTAGAACTCGGCCTCGGGGGCGAAGAACGCCGTGTCCGCGATGCCGGTCGACTTCAGGTACGCCTCGGCCTTCGCGGCGACCTGACGCGGGTCGCGGCTGTAGGGCTCGTCGGTGTACGGGTCCACGATGTGGAAGTTGATGTTCAGCGTCTTCTCGACCCGGAAGGGGTCGATGTACGCGGTGCTGATGTCCGGGATCAGCTTCATGTCCGACTCGTGGATCGCCTGGAAGCCACGGATCGAGGATCCGTCGAACATCTGGCCGTCCGTGAAGAAGTCCAGCTCCAGCGAGTAGGCCGGGACGTTGAAGTGCTGCATCGTGCCGGGCAGGTCACAGAACCGGACGTCGACGAACTTCACGTCCTCGCTCTTGATGAACGCCAGGACTTCCTCTGGCTTGCTGAACATCCGCTGCTCCTCGGTCGGTGGTACCCGTGGGGTCGGGCAAGGCGAGGCTACGAGCGCGGCGTTTCTCTGTCGTGTACCAAGTGTTTCGACAGCGTTACGAGCCCGTCCCTCGTGTAACGAATGTTGACCCTATGCCTGCCGGCTGAGGTGGGCATCGGCGTCTCACTGGAGGATGGCCCGCTGTGCGGTCGATCGCGGCCGGTCGCCTACCCTGCTCGGGTGGCAGATCGTCGTGACCTCAGCTCGTGGCTTGGCGGCACCCCCGACGACCCCGACGGTCCGGACGCGACGCGCGCGGTCCCGCGCGGGGTGCGTCTCGGGCTGCCCGGGTCGGGCTCGGGCGCGCTCGCGCCGCTGGGGCGCCGGGTCACGGCGCTCGCGATCGACTGGACAGCGTGCCTGCTGATCTCCGGCGCGTTCTTCGTCGTGGACCCGACCGCGTTCTTCCTGTCCCGCGGCAACCCGCTGGCCACCCTGGGCATCTTCGCGCTGGAGAACGTGCTGCTGGTCGGCTCGATCGGCAACACGCTCGGCCACCGGCTCCTGGGCCTGCGCGTGCGTCGGGTGTTCCCCGACCGCCCCGCCGAGCGCACGGACCCGGTGTGGGCGACCGCGGCCCCCGGCTTCCTCAGCGCCCTCGGGCGCACCGTCCTGCTCTGCCTCGTCGTCCCCGCCGTCGTGTGGGACAGCGACGGCCGTGGCCTGCACGACCGCGTCGCGGGGACGGCCATCGTCCGTCGCTGACCCTCAGACGGCCATCGGCCGGTCAGCGGCCGCGCATGCCCTTGCGGTCGGGGCGCGCGCGCATGGGGTCGACGCCCTTCGGCACGGGGAGCTTGATGCCGCCCAGGGCGGTGAGGCGCTTGCTCACCTCGGCGACCTCCTGCTTGGAGAGCTTCGGGCGGAGCTTCTGGACGGCGCGCGGGAGCTTGCGCAGGGTGACCTGGCCCTCGCTGTCGCCGACCTGGATGAGCGTGATCGGGGCGCCGGAGATGACGCGTGCGGTGCGCTTGCGCTCCGACTCCAGCAGCTTGCCGATGCGCGACGCGGGGCCCTCGCCGACGAGGACGACACCGGGGCGTCCGACGCCGCGGAACACCATGTCCTGGGTGCGGGGGTCGACCGCGACGGGCTCCTGCGCGAAGGTCCAGCCGCGACGGATGGTCCCCAGGGCGGCGAAGGCCGCACCCGGCTGGCCCTCGATCTGCGTGTACGCGGCCGTCTCGGCGCGGCGGGCGAGGATGAACATCGCCCCGAGCGCCGCGAACGGGATGCTCAGCAGCAGCACGTAGACCCAGTGGTTGATCAGCAGGCCGATAACGAGACCGACGGCGATGATGCCGAAGAACACCGCCAGCACGATCCACGTGACTGCCGGGTCGTTCTTGCGGGTCATCTGGTACGCCTGCCACACCTGGTGGTACCAGCGGGTCTTCTTGACCTTGCCGGTCGGTGCAGCGGCGGGGGAGTTGTCACGGGCCATGGGCCCGAAGTCTACCGACCCGGCGGAGCCGTTCTGACGATCAGCGGGCGAGCAGGCTCGCCGCCTCCTGGCGGGACGTCGTCGGCTCGGCGAAGTGGGCGAGCGCCTCCGGGATCGGGCGGCCGTAGCGGCGCATGGCCTGGCCCCAGAGGCGGCCGGCGCGGTACGACGAGCGAACCAGCGGCCCGGACATCACGCCGAGGAACCCGAGGCGCTCGGCCTCGGCCGACAGCTCGACGAACTCCTCCGGGCGCACCCAGCGCGACACGGGGTGGTGCCGCACCGACGGGCGCAGGTACTGCGTGATCGTGATGAGGTCGCAGCCGGCCTCGCGGAGCTCGGCCAGGGCCTCGACGACCTCCTCGGTGGTCTCGCCCATGCCGAGGATGAGGTTGGACTTGGTGACCAGCCCCGCCTCGCGCGCCGCGGTGAGCACCGACAGCGACCGGTCGTAGCGGAAGCCGGGCCGGATCGTCTTGAAGATGCGGGGGACCGTCTCGAGGTTGTGAGCGAGCACCTCGGGTCGCGACGAGAAGACCTCGGCCAGCAGCTCGGGGGTCGCGTTGAAGTCGGGGATGAGCAGCTCGACGCCGGTCCCGGGGTTCACGGCGTGGATCTGGCGGACGGTCTCGGCGTAGAGCCACGCACCGCCGTCGGGCAGGTCGTCGCGGGCGACGCCGGTGACGGTCGAGTACTTCAGCCCCATGGCCTGCACGGACGCGGCGACGCGGCGGGGCTCGTCGGCGTCGAAGTCGGCGGGCTTGCCCGTGTCGATCTGGCAGAAGTCGCACCGCCGGGTGCACTGGTCGCCGCCGATGAGGAACGTCGCCTCGCGGTCTTCCCAGCACTCGAAGATGTTGGGGCAGCCGGCCTCTTCGCACACCGTGTTCAGGCCCTCGCGCTTCACCAGGCCCTTGAGCTCGGTGTACTCGGGGCCCATCGTCGCGCGCGTGCGGATCCACTCCGGCTTGCGCTCGATCGGGGTCTCGGAGTTGCGCGCCTCGATACGGAGCATGCGTCGGCCATCGGCTGCGATCGTCACGCCGGTCAGACTAACCCGCGGTCGCCGCGTCGGCTGCAGGGGAGTCGCGCGTCACACCGTGGCCGGTGCCGCGCGCGTCTCGAGGATCGGGAGCAGCGTGTCGACGAGGTGCGCACGGACGAGCGGGACGACCTGGGCGATGGTCACCCGCCGGCCCGTCTCGACGGACAGCGAGGTCACGTCGGCGTCGGTGATGCCGCACGGCACGATGCGGTCGAACGCCGCCAGGTCGGGCTCGCAGTTGAGCGCGAAGCCGTGCATGGTGACGCCCCGGGAGACGCGCACCCCGATCGCGGCGACCTTGCGCTCCCGGCGCAGCTCGTCGGCCGGGAACCAGACCCCGCTGCGGCCGTCGACGCGGATCGCGGTCAGGCCGAGGTCGGCGCACGTGCGGATGAGCGCCTCCTCGAGCGCACGCACGTAGCGCACCACGTCGATGGGGGTCGCGAGCTTGACGATGGGGTAGCCCACGAGCTGCCCGGGCCCGTGCCACGTGATCCGGCCACCCCTGTCGACGTCGACCACGGGAGTGCCGTCGACGGGTCGGTCCCACGACGCGGTCCGTCGGCCCGCCGTGTACACGTCCTCGTGCTCGCACAGGAGCACGACGTCCTCGCGGGTGCCGTCGGCGACCGCCGTGAGCGCCTCGCGCTGCAGCTGCCACGTCGGCTCGTAGGGGAGCAGGCGCGTGCCGAGGTCGAGCTCGTCGAACCGCATGTCGGTCAGGCTAACCCGCGTCCGCGGCAGGACGGGCCACGAGGGCGAGGAGGCCGCGCAGCTGCTCGGTCTGCTCCTGGGTCAGTCCCCGAGTGACCAGCTCCTCGGCGAACTCGCGGTCCGAGGCGACGGCGAGGGCGCCCCGGCCTGCGTCGCTGATCGCGATGACGTGCCGGCGGCGGTCGGCCTCGTGCGGCGTGCGCGTGACGTACCCGGTGCGCTCCATCCGGGCCAGCACGCGGCTCATGGTCTGCTCGGTCACGCCGCAGGCGGCGGCGAGCTCGCGCTGTGACATTGACGATCGCACCAGGTGGACCAGCACCGGCAGGCTGGCGTGGTTCAGGTCCCACGCGGCCAGGTGCGCGTTCCAGTCCCGCTCGACGCGTCGGGACGCCGCCGACAGGAGTCGTCCGACGGGCCAGTGCGCGGGGTCGGGCGAGGCCGGGTCGAGCGTGTCCGCCGTCTCGTCCTCGTGCTCCATGATCCCGCCTCCATTTGCTCTTCGGAGGATCGTCGCCAATGATACTCAGCATGCTGAGTAATCGCCGCTCGACGATCGTCCGTGCCGTGCTCGTCGGCGTCGCCCTGGTGGTCTGGCTCGGCATCGGGTCGGTCGGCGGGATGGCGCAGGGCAAGCTGTCGCAGGTCCAGACGAACGACGCCTCGGCGTTCCTGCCCTCGTCGGCCGAGTCCACCCGGGCCGCCGAGGAGAGCAAGGGCTTCGTCGACACCGAGACCCTACCGGCGCTCGTCGTCCTGGAGCCCGAGGACGGCGGCGACGTCACCCCGGACCAGCTCGCGGCCGTCCAGGAGTGGGCGGCGGGGGTGCCCGACCAGGCGCTGCCGGCCGGGAACGAGGGCACCTGGTCCGACTACCTCGTGGGTGAGCCGGCGGTCGTCCCGTCCGAGGACGGGCAGGCGATGCTCGTCGCGTTCTCGCTGGACGGCGCGAAGGCCGACGACCTGCTGGCCGGCGACGAGGGCGTCACCGACTCGTTCGTGCAGGCACTGCGCGACTCGCTCGAGGCGGACCTCGGCGCGACCGCGACCAGCGCGGGCGACCTGGGCCTGCACGCCTGGGTCACCGGACCCGCCGGGTTCGTCGCGGACCTGGTCACCGCGTTCGGCGGCATCGACGGCGTCCTGCTGCTCGTCGCGCTCGGTGCGGTCCTGCTGATCCTGGCGATCGTCTACCGCTCGCCGTTCCTTCCGTTCGTCGTCATCCTCACCGCCGTGTTCGCGCTGTGCCTCGCGGGTCTGGTCGTCTACCACCTGGCCAAGAACGGCACGCTGGTCCTCAACGGACAGTCCCAGGGCATCCTGTCGATCCTGGTCGTCGGCGCCTCCGTGGACTACGCGTTGCTGCTCGTCGCGAGGTACCGGGAGGAGCTCCACCATGTGGAGCACCCGGCGGCGGCCATGGGTCGGGCGCTGCGGGCGTGCGTCGCGCCCATCGCGGCCAGCGCCGGCACCGTGATCGCCGGCGTCCTCTGCCTCCTGCTGTCCGACCTCGGCTCCAACCGCAGCCTCGGCCCGGTCGCGGCGATCGGGATCGCGTCCGCCATGCTCGGGGCGCTCACGCTCCTGCCGGCGCTCCTGCTCGTGTTCGGCAAGCGCTCGCGGGTCCTGTTCTGGCCGCGTGCGCCGCGCCACGACGCCGTCGACGCGACGGTCGTCGACCCCACGGTCGGGACGGGCCTGTGGGCGCGCTCGGCGCGCTTCGTCGGCCGGCGGGACCGGGCGGTGTGGATCGTCACCGCGCTCGCGCTCTGCGTCGGTGCGGCGTTCCTGCCCACGCTCAACGCGTCGGGGACCAACCAGGTCGACATCTTCCTCACCGACGTCGACGCGGTCAGCGGCGAGGCGGTGCTGTCCGAGCACTTCCCGGCCGGCGCGGTGCAGCCCGCGATCGTCATCGTGGACGAGGCCGACGTCGACGCCGTGACGGCGGCGGCCGAGGGCGTCGACGGCGTGGAGGCCGTGGTGCCGTACACCGGCGCTCCCGCCGGCGCTCCGGCGACGGACGCACCGCCGGTCGTCGTCGACGGACGCGTGCGCCTCGACGTCTCGACGACGGCTTCGGCCGACACCCAGGAGGCCGTCGCGACGGTCGAGGACCTGCGGACCGCCGTGCACGAGGTCAGCCCGGACGCGGTCGTGGGCGGTGCCGCTGCCGAGTCGCTCGACACGCAGCTGGCGGGCGAGCGGGACCTGCGGGTGATCGTCCCCGTCGTGCTCCTGGTGATCGGGCTGATCCTCATGATCCTGCTGCGGTCGGTCGTCGCGGCGGCTCTCCTGCTGGTGGCCAACGTCCTGTCGTTCGCTGCGGCGCTCGGGGTGTCCGCGATCTTCTTCAACCACGTGTTCGGCTTCGCGGGCGCGGACCCCGTCGTGCCGCTGTTCGCGTTCGTGTTCCTCGTGGCCCTCGGCGTCGACTACTCGATCTTCCTCATGACCCGCGTGCGCGAGGAGTCCGTGAAGGTCGGGACGCGGGCGGGCGTGCTCCGGGGGCTCGCGGTGACCGGCGGCGTCATCACGTCGGCGGGCGTCGTGCTGGCGACCACGTTCGCGGCCCTGGGCGTCATCCCGCTACTGTTCCTCGCGCAGATCGCGTTCATCGTGGCCTTCGGCGTGCTGCTCGACACGCTGGTGGTCCGCAGCCTGCTGGTGCCGGCCCTCGTGCACGACATCGGCCGGCGCACGTGGTGGCCCAGCGCGCTCGCCCGCAAGGACGCCGCACCCGCCGACCTAGAGTGAGCCGCATGGAGTCGCTGCGGGTCGGGCTGGTCGGGTACGGGGGAGCGGGCCGAGGGATCCACGCCCGGCTGCTGCGCGAGGCGGGGCAGAGCGTGACCGGCGTCGTCACGCGCAGCCGGGCCGCCCAGGTGGAGCAGGACTGGCCCGGCGCCGCCGTGGTGCCCGACGTCGAGGGGCTGCTCGCGCGGGCCGACGAGCTCGATCTCGTCGTCGTCGCGAGCCCGACCGGCGAGCACGTGGCGCACGTGACCGCAGCCCTGGACGCCGGTCTGCACGTGCTCGTCGACAAGCCGCTGGCCACCAGCGCGGCCGACGCCCAGGCGCTGGCCGACCGCGCCGACGGTCGGCTCACCGTCTTCCAGAACCGGCGGTGGGACAGCGAGCAGCTCACGCTGCTCGGGCTCCTGGCGAGCGGCGAGCTGGGGAACGTGCACCGGTTCGAGCGTCGCTGGGAGAGGTTCCGTCCCGTGCCGCAGGACCGCTGGAAGGAGAACGACCCGGAGTCCGGCGGCCTGCTGCTCGACCTGGGTGCCCACCTGGTCGACTCGGCCGTGCAGCTCTTCGGGCCGGTGTCCCAGGTCTACGCCGAGCTGCACTCCCGCTCGACACCCGCCGCCGACGACGTGTTCCTCGCGCTCGTGCACGAGGGCAACGGCGTCGTGAGCCACCTGCAGGCCGGGGCGGTCGTCGGTGCTCCGGGGCCGCGCACGCGCGTGCTGGGCGACGGCGGCGCCTTCCTGGTCACCAGCTTCGAGGGGGAGCCGACGCCCTTCGGCGCCCTGGACGACGCCTACGAGGAGACCCGCCGGCCGGGCGAGCCGGTCCACGAGGGGTGGCTCGTCCGCGGCGCGGAACGCACGCCCGTGCCGCGCGCCGCGGGCGGGCACGTCGACCTCTACCGCGCCGTCGTGCGGTGGGTGGTGGACGGCGGCCCGCCGCCCGTCGACCCCGCCGACGCGGCGCGCACGGCACGCGTCCTGGACGCCGCCCAGGTGTCCGCGGACGAGCGGCGGGTGGTCCTGCTCGACTGAGGGGCGTGGCCTGTGGACGACGCCCGACGCGCGCGGCCGCTGGGGTCTTGGATGACCGGCATGGACGCGTTCCTCGTGCCGGCCGACGTCGAGACCGTGCTCGCCCACGTCGGGTTCCGCCCGGTCGACCTGGCGGGCGAGGGCTGGCTGGCGGTGGCGCTCGACGGCTCCGACCGGCGGCTCGAGCTCCATGTCGTGCCCGCCGTGGCCGACGAGCTCCTCTCGGCGCGCGTCGCCCGGCTCCGCGCCCTGCGGCACGAGCACCTCGCCCAGCTGCTCGACGTGGTCGAGCTCTCGCCGGGCCGGCTCGGGCTCGTGGTCGAGCACGTGGCCGGCCTGACGCTCGCGCAGGTCCGCGCGGCGCGCGCCCCGTTGAGCGACGGCGAGGCCGCGACGGTGGCGATCCCGGTCGCGGGCGCGCTCGGCGCCCTCCACGACGCGGGCATGGTCCACGGTGGCGTGACTGCGTCGGCCGTCGTCGTGCGCCCCGACGGTAGGCCGGTCCTCACCGACCTGCGCGGTGCGGTGCTCGCGGCGGGCGACCCCGAGGCAGACGTGCGGCGCCTGGTCACCACGGTGCTCGCCCAGCTGCCGAGCGAGGACGTCCACCTGGTGTCCGACGCGGCCGACCGGCCGGCGCTGCGGGAGGCCTTGGCCGAGCTGTTGACCGTCTCCGGGCTCGAGGCGGGCCGCGTGGTGGACCGGTGCTACCGGATCGCGGAGCCGGAGCCGGTCCGGCTGCCCGACGCGGGTGCGCTCGCGTCGTCGTCGCTGGCCGCGGGCGCCCGCCGCGAGCACGCCGTGCCGCGCGGCGTGCGGCGTGCGCAACGGGCCCGACGGCGTCGCCGGGCCATCGTGGTCGGCGCCGCGGCGACCGCGGTCGTCGTCGTGCTGGTCGGCGGTGCGGTGGCCCGCGGGCTGACCGAGCGCGTGCCCGCACGGGCGGACGTGGTGCTGGACCGCGACGACCCGGTAGCGGCCGCCGCCGAGCTCACCAGGCTGCGGGCCGCGGCGGTGGGCGACGCGGACCCGGCGGCGCTCGACGCGGCGGAGGTGCCCGACGGCCCCGCGCACACCGCGGACGTGCGGCTCCTGGCCGACCGTGCCGGCCGGCGCGCGGACGGGCTCACCGTCGACGTGCAGGACGCGTGGCTCGTCGCGGACGACGGGAGCCGTGGCACCACGACCGACGTCGCGGTGTCCGCCGTCACGACGACGCCGGCGCAGACGCCCGCTCCGGCGGCCCGCACGGTGGTGCTCGGCCTGCGCTGGACCGACGACGGCTGGCGCGTGTGGGACGTGGTCGGACGCTGACGTCAGCCGGCGGCCACCCAGGCCGCGGCCGTGGCGAGGTCGCCGTGCACGGGGGCGAAGCCGCTGGCGTCCAGCACTGCCGGGACCGCCCGGATCGACCCGAGCACCTCCGAGGAGAAGTCGCGGAGTACCAGGCGCAGCGCGAAGGACGGCACCGGGATCGCCGCCGGTCGGTGGAACGCACCGGCCAGCGCGGCGACCACCTCGGCGTTCCGGGCGGGTGCGGTGACGAGGTTGACGGGACCCTGCACGTCGGCCGTGAGCAGGTGCTCGATCGCCCGGACCTCGTCCAGCAGCGTGATCCACGGCCAGAACTGCCGCCCCGACCCGAGCCGCCCGCCGACTCCGGCCTTGATCAGCGGCAGCAAGGGTCCCAGCGCCCCGCCGCCCTGCCCGAGCACGATCCCGGTGCGCAGGTGCACCACGCGGACGCCATCGTCGGCGGCGGGTGCGGTGGCCGCCTCCCACTGCCGCACGACGTTCGCGAAGAACGTGGTGCCGATCGGCTCGTCCTCGTCGAGCACGTCGTCGCCGCGCGAGCCGTAGGCGCCGATCCCCGACGCCTGCAGCAGCACCTGCGGCCCGTCGTCGAGCTCCGCGAGCGTCCGCGCCAGGAGCCGGGTGGTCAGCAGCCGCGACGAGAGGACCTCGCGCTTGCGGGCCTCTGTCAGCGGCCTCGACCCGGGGTTCGCGCCCGCGAGGTTGATGACCGCGTCCGCGCCGGCGAGCGCGGCGGGGTCGAGCCGGCCGGCCACCGGGTCCCACGCGATCTGGTCGGCGCCCTTGGTCTCGCCCCGCACGAGCACCGTGACCCGATGCCCGCTCGCCCGCAGGTGCGGGACGAGCCTGCTGCCGATGAACCCGTGCGACCCCGCGACGACGACCTGCATGCCGTCACCCTACGGTCGGGACGTCCCGCCGACATGTCGACGGCCCGGCACCCCCTGCGGGGTACCGGGCCGTCGGTCGATCACGTGCGGTCGTGCGTCAGAGGCCGACCTCGGACTCGAACGCGCCCTCCTCGATGCGGGCCTTGACCGCGCTGAGGTACCGCGAGGCGTCCGCTCCGTCGACCAGGCGGTGGTCGTAGGAGAGCGACAGGTAGCACATCGAGCGGATCGCGATGACCTCGGCGCCGTCCGCGTCCTGGATGACGACCGGGCGCTTGACGATCGCGCCGGTGCCCAGGATGGCGGACGTGCCGCCGGGGACGATCGGGGTGTCGATAATCGCGCCACCCGAGCCGGTGTTGGTCACCGTGAACGTGGCGCCGCTCAGCTCGTCCGGCGTGACCTTGTTCTGGCGGGTGCGACCCGCGAGGTCGACGATCTTGCGCGAGATGCCGGCGAGGTTCAGGTCGCCCGCGTCGCGGACCACCGGGACCAGCAGGCCCTTCTCGGTGTCGACGGCGATGCCGACGTTCTCCTGCGCGTGGTAGGTGATCTGGTTGCCCTCGAGCACGCCGTTGATCTTCGGGAACGCCTTGAGGGACTCGACGGCTGCCAGCACGAAGAACGGCAGGAACGTGAGGTTGACGCCCTCGCGTGCCTTGAAGTCCTCCTTGGCCTTGGCGCGCAGCCGGGCGACCCGGGTGACGTCGACCTCGACGACCGTGGTCAGCTGAGCCTGCGAGTGCAGGGCGTCGACCATGCGCTCGGCGATGATCTGGCGCAGCCGGCTGGCCTTCTCGGTGGTGCCCCGCAGCGGTGAGACCGCCGGGACGGCCGCGGCGGGCTTGGCGGTGGCGGCGGGCTTGGCGGCGGCCGGCTGGGCCTTGGCCGCCTCGGCTGCTGCCTTCTCGGCCTCGGCCTTGGCTGCCGCGTCGAGGACGTCCTCCTTGCGGATCCGACCGCCGACGCCCGTGCCCACGAGCGCGGCGACGTCGACACCCTTCTCGGCCGCGAGCTTGCGGACGAGCGGGGTGAGGTAGGTGCCCGAGACCGACGGGGGTGCAGCGGGCGCGGGAGCCGCGGCGGGAGCCGGGGTGGCGGGCACCGGAGCCGGCGTCGGGGTGGCCGGCACGGGCGCCGGCGCGGCCGACTCCTGCTCGGCGGCCGGCTCCGGAGCGGTCTGCGGCTCGGGAGCCTTCTCCTCGGCCTCGGGTGCCTTCTGCTCGGGAGCAGGAGCAGGAGCAGGAGCAGGAGCGGCATCGGCGGCCGGCGCGGAGCCGGAGCCGATGACGGCGAGCGTGGCGCCGACCTCGACGGTCTCGTCCTCCTGCACCAGGATCTGCTGCAGCGTGCCGGCGAACGGCGACGGGATCTCCGTGTCGACCTTGTCGGTGGAGATCTCGAGCAGCGGCTCGTCCACCGCGACCTCGTCGCCCACGGCCTTGAGCCAGCGGGTGACCGTGCCCTCGGTGACGGACTCGCCCAGCGCGGGGAGCACGACGTTCTCGCTGGCCCCGCCGGACGTGGACTCCGCCGCGGGCGCTGCGGCCGGCTCTTCGTGCGACTCGGTGGACTGCTCCTGCGGCTCGGCCTCGGCGGCGGGCTCCTCGGCAGGCGCCTGCTCCTCGGCGGCGGGCGCCTCGGCTGCGGGCTCCTCTGCTGTCGGAGCGTCGCCCTCGCCGGACGAGGCCTGGCCGGACCCGATGACGGCGAGCGTGGCGCCCACCTCGACGGTCTCGTCCTCCTGGACCAGGATCTGCTCGAGCACGCCGGCGAACGGCGACGGGATCTCGGTGTCGACCTTGTCGGTGGAGATCTCGAGCAGCGGCTCGTCGACCTCCACCGTGTCGCCCACGTTCTTCAGCCAGCGGGTGACGGTCCCCTCGGTGACGGACTCACCGAGTGCGGGCAGCTGCACGTTGTCGGACATGACCGCTCGTGTCTCCTTCGATTCGTGTGGTCAGTTGTGGGCGTGCAGCGGCTTGCCGGCGAGCGCGAGGTGCGCCTCCCCGAGGGCCTCGTTCTGGGTGGGGTGGGCGTGCACGAGGGACGCGACGTCCTCGGGGTAGGCCTCCCAGTTGACGATGAGCTGACCCTCGCCGATGAGCTCACCGACGCGCGCCCCGATCATGTGCACGCCGACGACGGGGCCGTCCTTCTGCCGCACGAGCTTGACGAAGCCCTGCGTGCCGAGGATCTGGCTCTTGCCGTTGCCGCCCAGGTTGTACTCGAGCGTCTCGACGGCGTCGGCCCCGTGGACCTCCTTGGCGCGCGCCTCCGTGAGACCCACCGAGGCGACCTCGGGGTCGGAGTACGTCACGCGCGGGATGCCGGACTCGACGATGGCCGCCGGGTTGAGGCCCGCGATCTCCTCGGCGACGAAGATGCCCTGCGCGAAGCCGCGGTGCGCGAGCTGCAGGCCGGGGACGATGTCGCCCACGGCGTAGACGTTGCCGACGCCGGTGTGCAGGCGTTCGTCGGTGATGACGAAGCCGCGGTCCAGCGTGATGCCCTGCTCCTCGTAGCCGACGCCCGAGGTGCGCGGCCCACGGCCGACGGCGACGAGCAGGAGGTCGGCGTCGAACGTCTTGCCGTCCTCGAGCGTGACGTGCACGCCGTTGTCGTCCTGGGTCACGCCCTGGAACCGCACGCCCAGGTTGAAGTTGATGCCGCGCTTGCGGAACGCGCGCTCGAACGCCTTGGACAGCGACTCGTCCTCGTTGGCGACGAGGTGGGGGAGCGCCTCGATGATGGTGACGTCCGCGCCGAACGACTTCCAGACGCTGGCGAACTCGGAGCCGATGACGCCGCCGCCGAGGACGATGACCGACTTGGGCACCCAGTCGAGCTGCAGCGCCTGGTCGGACGTGACGACACGACCGCCGATCTCCAGGCCGGGCAGCGAGCGCGCGTACGAGCCGGTCGCGAGGATCACGTGGCCGCCGGTGATGCGCTCACCGTTGACCTCGACCGTGTCGGGGCCGACGAGCTTGCCGTAGCCCTCGAAAACCGTGATCTTGCGGGACTTCACGAGACCCTGCAGGCCCTTGTAGAGGCGGCCGATGACGGTGGCCTTGTACTCGTTCACACCGTTCATGTCGATGTGGTCGAGGGTCGTGTGGACCCCGAAGTGGGCGCCGTCGCGGGCGTGGTCCGCCAGCTCGGCGGCGTGCAGCAGGGCCTTGGTCGGGATGCACCCGTAGTGCAGGCAGGTGCCGCCCACCTTGTCCGCCTCCACGAGGGCGACGGACTTGCCCAGCTGTGCGGCGCGCAGCGCGGCGGCGTAGCCACCACTGCCTCCGCCCAGGACGACGATGTCGAAAGCGGTGCCGTTCGTGTCGGCCACGTGCAGACTCCTCATACGCAGACTTGGTGGTCTCGAGCTCGCCGACCATCCTGTCATCCCGACAGGGTTGGAACGACCCGGACGACGCGCTCGACCATGTGATGAGCAGAACAGTCGTCCCATGACTGGTGTTCCGTCTGCTCGATCACACCCCGGCGACCGGCAGGTTCGCAGGTTACTCTCGTGCGCCATGGGCCTGTTCTCGCGCCGCAAGCCGGCCGCCACCGACGCGCCGACGGACCGCGACGCGCGCGAGGCGACGCTCGCGCACCTCAAGAACTTCGTCGCGACGCGCGTCGGAGTGGAGGCCTACGTCGAGCCCCGGACCAACGACACGCCGACGACGATGATGCTCGTCGCCACGGACGGTGAGTGGACCCGTCGGCGGGTGCCGGACCCGGCGACCGCGTGGCAGCTCGCGCGCGACATGGGGATCCCCGTCTACGACGTGCAGCGCACCGGCTACCCGCAGCGCGTCCGGGACTGGAACTCGCGGCAGCGACTCCGCGGCCGGCGCAAGCACGCCTAGCAGCAGTCGCGGTCCGCGTGCGCCGCGACCGTTCGAGCCCTGAGGGCGGTCAGGCCCCAGGCGCGCGGCCCTCGAGCAGAGCCAGCAGCGTCCGGACGCCGACCCCGGTGCCGCCGACGGGTGTGTACCCGTGGGCCGCCCGCTCGTTGTAGGCCGGACCCGCGATGTCGAGGTGCGCCCACGGGGTCTGCCCGACGAACTCCTGCAGGAAGATCCCGGCCGTCAGCATGCCGCCGAACCGGTCCGCGATGTTCGCCAGGTCGGCGACCTTGGACTTGAGCCCCGCCCGCAGGTCCGCGGGCAGCGGCATCGGCCAGAACTGCTCGCCGCTGGTCTCGGCGGCGGCTACGACCTCGCCGCGCACGTCGTCCGTGCCCATGACGGCGGACACGCGGTGGCCGAGCGCCACCAGCTGCGCGCCGGTGAGGGTGGCGATGTCGATGACGACGTCCGGCTTCTCCTCGACGGCGGCGACGAGCCCGTCGGCCATGACCAGGCGGCCCTCGGCGTCGGTGTTGAGCACCTCGACGGTCTTGCCGCCCCGGATGGTGAGCACGTCGGACGGGCGCTGGGCCGTGCCGGAGGGCATGTTCTCCGCCAGGCAGAGCCAACCGGTGACGGCCACCGGCAGCTCGAGGCGGGCCGCGGCGAGGACCGTGTGCAGCACGGCGGCGGCACCGGCCATGTCGGACTTCATGGCCTCCATGCCGGCGGCGGGCTTGATCGAGATGCCGCCCGAGTCGAACGTGATGCCCTTGCCGACGAGCGCGACCTTGGCCTTGGGACGCGACGGCGCGTAGGCCACCTTCACCAGGCGGGGGCCGCGGACGGATCCCTGGCCGACACCGATGAGGCCGCCGTACCCGCCGGCCGCGAGCGCCTTGTCGTCGAGCACCGTGACCTTGAGCCCCTTGGCGCCGGAGTCCTTCGCCGCCGCCTTCGCGATGTCGGCGAACGCCGCCGGGTACAGGTCGTTCGGGGCGGCGTTCACCAGGTCGCGCGTGCCGTGCACGGCGGCGGCGACGATCTCGGCGCGGGCGACGGCCGCGACGGCGGCCCGGTCCCGGGGGTGGGCGGTGACCAGCTGGAGGACGCTGACCGGCGCCCGCTTGGCCGCCTCGGACGCGCGGTACCGGGTGTAGGAGTACGCACCGAGCAGGGCGCCCTCCGCCACGGCGGCCACGGACGCGGCGTCGTCGGCGGGGAGGGCGAGGCCGACGCGCGCGGTGCCGGCGAGCTCGCGCGTGGCAGCACCCGCGGCCCGCCGCAGCACCTCAGGGGTGATCTTGTCGGCCGGGCCGACGCCGGTGAGCACGACGACCGTGGCGACCAGCCCGGTGCCGGGCAGGCGGCGGACCTCGTCGGTCGCGCCCGTGATCCCGAGCGCGGCGGCGTCGGCCAGCTGGGCCCGCAGGTCCTTGGGCAGGCGCTCGGCGCCGAGGATGGTGGGCGTTCCGTCCTGCTGGGCGACCGCGACGACCAGGGCGTCGACGGCGAGGCGGGCAGGGTCCTGGGAGGTCAGCGTCAGGGTCACGGCTCGATGATAGAGACAGATCCGGACGGGTGGACGGTCGTCGCGGCCCCCGCCGGTACGGTGGGGCACCGTGATCGTCCCCCTGGCCCTGCTGGTGGCAGCGCTGTGCCTCGCGCTCGCCGGCTGGGCGCTCTGGTTCGTCGTCCGGGACCGCGCGGTCGTCCTGCGCCAGCTGTGGGGCGGGGCGGTGATCGAGGCGGTGCTCGTCGTGCAGGGCGTCGTCGCCGGCGTCCTGGCGGCCACCGGCAGCCCCGACGTCGACGCGGTCCTCCTGTGGGGCTACGTGCTGACGCAGCTGCTCATCCTGCCCATCGCCGCCGCCTGGGCGTTCGCCGAGCGGACGCGCTGGAGCTCGGTCGTCCTGCTCGTCGCCGCCGTGACCGTCGCCTTCCTCGAATTCCGACTGCTCCAGATCTGGGGGACCGTGTGACCGACCGACCCGACGACCACCGACCGACGGGGAGCGGACCCGGCCGCCTGCTCGTGGCCGTGTACGGGATCCTCGCGCTCGCCGCGACGGCCCGTGGCATCTACCAGGTGGCGACGAAGCTCTCCGAGGCGCCGGTCGCGTACCTGCTCTCGCTCGCGGCCGGTCTCGTGTACGTGGTGGCGACGATCGCGCTGGCCAAGGACTGGCGTCGGCTCGCGTGGTGGGCCGTGTCGATCGAGCTGGTCGGCGTCCTCACCGTCGGCGTCCTCTCCCTGGTCGACGTCGGCGAGTTCCCCGACGAGACCGTGTGGTCGGCGTTCGGCCAGGGGTACGGGTACGTCCCGCTGGTGCTGCCGTTCCTCGGGCTGCTGTGGCTGTGGCGCACGGGCCGCTCCGCCCCCGACGACCTAGGGTGAGCAGCGTGTACCGCCTGCTGTTCGACCTCGTCTTCCGCCGCATGGATCCCGAGCGCGCGCACGAGGTTGCGTTCCGGTTGATCCGCGTGGTCGCGCAGGTCCCGGGCCTGCGCGACGTCGTCCGTCGCGTGTTCGCCTCGTCCGACCGCGGTGCCGTCCACGTCTGGGGGCGACGCTTCCCCTCGCGCTTCGGCCTCGCCGCGGGGTTCGACAAGAACGCCCTCGGCGTCGCCGGCCTGACCATGCTCGGCTTCGGCTTCGTCGAGGTGGGGACCGTCACCGCGCACGCCCAGCCCGGCAACGAGCCGCCGCGGCTGTGGCGGGTGCTGGACCAGCGGGGGCTGCGCAACCGGATGGGCTTCAACAACGAGGGGTCCGAGGCAGTGGCGGCGCGCCTGCGACGCCTGCGCGCGACGCCCGCGGGTCGCCGCCTGGTGGTCGGCGTGAACATCGGCAAGACGAAGGTGACGCCCGCCGAGCACGCGCCCGCCGACTACGCCACCAGCGCCGGTCGGCTCGCCCCCTACGCCGACTACCTCGTCGTCAACGTGTCGTCCCCCAACACGCCCGGCCTGCGCGACCTGCAGTCGGTCGAGGCGCTGCGGCCCATCCTCGAGGCCACACGCGTCGCGGCCGACGAGGCGACGGTCGCCGCCGGGATCGCCGCGGTGCCGCTGCTCGTCAAGATCGCGCCGGACCTGTCCGACGACGACGTCGACGCGGTGGCCGAGCTCGCCGCCGAGCTCGGGCTCGACGGGATCGTTGCCGTCAACACGACCATCGGCCACGACCTCGGACCCGGCGGGCTCTCGGGACCACCGGTGCTGGCGCGCGGGCTCGATGTGGTGGCCCGCCTGCGCAACCACCTCGGTCCGGACGCGGTCATCATCGGCGTCGGCGGCATCACCACCCCCGCCGACGCCCGCGAGTACGTCGCCGTCGGCGCCACGCTCGTCCAGGGCTACACCGGACTCGTCTACGAGGGACCGGCCTACGCCTCGCGGATCACCCGGGCGCTCGCGGCCGACCAGGCCCTGCGCGGGACGCCCCGCCGGACGGCGGTCGCCTGATGGTGCTGCGACCTCAGTGGGAGTGGCGGTTCGACGGCGCGGACGGCGCCGTGCTCGACCGCCCCGTGAGCCCGGTGTTCACCACGCAGTACGACGCCGAGCAGTGGCTCGGCGAGCACTGGCGCACGCTCGCCGCGCAGGGAGTCCAGGCGGTGAGCCTGCTGCACGAGGGCGCTCAGGCGACCGCGACGTTGACGCTCCCGCTGACCTGACGCGTCACACCATCGCGTGGACGCCGGCGGGTCCCGTGGCGGGCTCGGTGATGCCCAGGCCGGCCCACGCGTCCGCCAGCCCGGCGACGGCGCGGCGCAGGTTGTCGGCCGTCGTCGTGAACGGCAGCCGTAGGTTCCGCTCGAAGCTGCCGTCCACCCCGAACGCGGTGCCGGGAACCACCCGGACGTTGTGCCGGGCGGAGATCGCGGCGAGCGCGCTGGACACCGGCGCGCCGAGGTCGGCCCACAGCGACAGCCCGCCGGCGGGTACCTCGAACCGCCACGACGGCAGCTGGTCGAGCAGGAGGCCGGCGAGCAGGTCGCGGCGGTCCCGCAGCGCCGCGCGGCGACCGGCGAGGAGCTCGTCGGAGTTCGCGAGCAGCTCCGCCACGACCAGCTGCTCGAGGACAGCCGTGCCGATGTCGACGTGCGCCCGCGTCGTGGCCATGCGGTTGACCAGGTCGGGGTGCGCGCGCACCCACCCGACGCGCAACCCGCCCCAGAAGCTCTTCGACGCCGAGCCGATCGAGACCACGTAGGCGGCGGCCGTGCCGTCGCCCGGGAACGAGCCCGGCGCCTGTCCGTCCATGGTCAGCTCCGTGAGCACCTCGTCGCCGACGATGGTCGTGCGGTGCCGCCGCGCGAGCGCGCGCACCCGGGCGCTGTCCTCGTCGCTGAGGCTGGTGCCCGTCGGGTTGCGGTGGCTCGGGATGAGGTACACCAGCCGCGGGGAGACCTGCCGCAGGGTCGACTCGAGGAGGTCGATGTCGAGCCCGGCCTCGCCGGAGGGGACGGGCACGGCTCGCCCGCCCACCGAACGGACGACGTCGATCGCGTGCGGGTATGTCGGGTGCTCGACCACCACCCGGTCGCCGGGGCCGGCGTGCGCGGTGACCAGGAGGTGGATGGCCTGCTGCGCGCCCGTGGTGACGAGAACCTGGTCCGGCGTCGTGGGTGTGCCCCGCAGGGTGTACCACCGCGCGATCGCCTCGCGCAGGACCGGGAGGCCCAGCGGTGCGTAGCCCGTGCCCGTGAGGTGACGGGGGAGCGCGTCGAGGGCAGCCAGGTACGCGCCGTGCAGCGACGACGGGGCGGACGGCGCGGCCATCGCGAGGTCGACGATCCCGGGCTCGTCGCGCACCGTCTCCGCCATCGACGAGCGCGCGCCCGGACCGGCGGGGAGGGTGGTGACCGTGCCGGACCCGCGGCGGCTCACCAGGTACCCCTCGTCGCGCAGCAGCCCGTACGTCGCTGTGGTCGTGGTGCGCGAGACGCCGGTGGCGTCGGCGAGCTCGCGCTCGCTGGGAAGGCGCGTGCTGAGCGGGACGGTGCCCGACAGGATCGCGGCCCGGACGGCGTCGGCGAGCGCGACGTAGGCCGGACCGGGCCGCTGCCACGCCCCGAGCACCGAGCCCAGGCGTTGGCCACTGATCCGACGGTCTGCGGGCAGCTCGGGGGTGATCACCAGGCCACTATGCCAGAAGTGGCTATTCCAAGCGAGGCCACATGCAAGCCAGCATTGCTAGCCATGAGCATGTGGATACCAGCGATCCTCCTGATCGCGAGCCTCACCGTGACCCTCGTCCTCGTGGTCCACCGGGACGGCCTCGGGCACCGGCCGCCACCGGCTTCGCACCGCGAGTGGTTCGAGCAGCTGCCGTGAGCGCCGGATCGGTGCGGCCGTATGCTCGCGCGGTGCTGATCCGGACGACGCCCGACGCGCGACGCGTGCGCCGGGGCGTGCAGCTCCTGATTGGGCTCGTGCTGTACGCGGCCTCGATCGCGATGCTCGTGGACGCCGGCCTCGGCAGCATGCCGTGGGACGTCCTCACGCAGGGGATCGTCCGGCACACGGGCCTCTCGTTCGGCGCCGTCACCCTGCTCGTCGGGGTGGTGGTGCTGGCGTGCTGGATCCCGCTGCGCCAGCGACCCGGGGTGGGCACGGTGGCCAACGTCGTCGTCATCAGCGTGCTGGTCGACCCGTTCCTCGCGCTGCTCGGCGGCCTGCCGGACGCGATGGGCGTCCGCGTCGCGCTGGCGGCGGGCGGCATCGTGCTCAACGGCCTGGCGACCGGGCTCTACGTGGGCGCGGGGCTCGGACCGGGACCCCGCGACGGCCTCATGACCGGCCTCGTGCGCCGGACCGGGCGCTCGGTGCGGCTGGTGCGGACCACCATCGAGGTGGCCGTCGTCTCCGTCGGCTGGGCGCTGGGCGGCACCGTCGGGTTCGCGACGCTGGCCTACGCGCTGGCGATCGGCCCGCTGGTGCACCTGTTCCTGCCACGGCTGACGGTGCGGACCGAGGTGCGGGAGCCCGTCGCCGTGTGACGAGGTCCGGCCCCGGCTGCACCGGGGCCGGACCGTCGCGTCAGCGCGCCGGCGGCGCGTTCTTGGCCGTCTCGGCCGGGTCGGACACGACGGAGTCGCCGAGGATCGTGTCGATCCGGGCCAGCAGCTCCGCCGGGATGGTCACGCCCGACGCCTTGACGTTCTCCGTGACCTGCTCGGGCCGCGAGGCCCCGATGATCGCCGCGGCGACGTTCTGGTTCTGCAGCACCCACGCCACGGCCAGCTGGGCCAGCGAGAGCCCGAGCTCGTCGGCGACGGGCGTGAGGTCCTGCACGCGCTGCAGCACGTCCGGCTGCTCGAGGAAGCGACCGATGAACCGGGCGCCGCCCTTCTCGTCCGTCGCGCGCGAGCCCGCGGGCGGGGCCGCGCCGGGCTTGTACTTGCCGGTGAGCACACCCTGGGCGACGGGGGACCAGACGATCTGCGAGACCCCGAGCTCCTCGGACGTCGGGACGACCTCGCCCTCGATGACCCGCCAGAGCGCCGAGTACTGCGGCTGGTTGGAGATGAGCTGGAAGCCCAGGTCCTTCGCCAGCGCGTGGCCGGCCCGGATCTGGTCCGCGGTCCACTCCGAGACGCCGATGTAGAGCGCCTTGCCCGCGCGGACGACGTCGGCGAACGCCTGCATCGTCTCCTCGAGCGGCGTCGACTCGTCGTAGCGATGCGCCTGGTAGAGGTCGACGTAGTCGGTCTGGAGACGCTCGAGCGAGCCGTCGATCGACTCGAGGATGTGCTTGCGCGACAGGCCGGAGTCGTTCGCCCCGCCCGGGCCGGTGGGCCAGTAGACCTTGGTGAAGATCTCGAGCGACTGGCGCCGCTCGCCCTTCAGGGCCTCGCCCAGGACGGTCTCGGCCTTGGTGTTGGCGTAGACGTCGGCGGTGTCGAAGCTGGTGATGCCCGCGTCGAGCGCGGCGCGCACGCAGGCCTTCGCGGTGTCGTTCTCCACCTGCGAGCCGTGCGTGAGCCAGTTGCCGTAGGTGATCTCGGTGATCTTGAGGCCGGAGCGGCCGAGGTAGCGGTAGGAAACCATGGCCGCCACCCTACGGCGGGGTCAGGACGGGCGCTGGCCGTGCTTGACCTGCGGCTTGGGCAGCCGCGCCGGACGGATCTGGAACACGCGCAGCACCGCGTACATGGCCACCCCGCGCGGGATCTGCGCGGCCCCGAACTTGGCGGTGAGTCGCTTCTTCAGGCCGCGCCACATCAGCCACGCGTCGATGGCCGCCGCGATGATGTAGATGTACAGGGCGAGGATGGCGATGACGGCGAACCCGGTCTTGGCCAGCGCGAACTGGATCACCAGGAAGACGGCGGCCATCGGCAGGAAGAACTCGCCGAGGTTCCAGCGGGCGTCGACCGCGTCGCGGATGTAGCGGCGCACCGGTCCGCGGTCCTTGGCGGGCATGTTGCGCTCGTCGCCGGTCTGCATCGCGCGGTACTCGACGTCGCGCTGCGTCTTCGCCTGTTGGCGGGTGGCCTTCTTCGTGGTCGGCGAAACCAACGGGCGCTTGTTCGCGGCCTCGGAGACCTTGCGCTTGGGCGTCGGGCGGCCCTTGCCCGCGTCCGTGGGCGGCGGGGTGCTCTCCGTCAGTGCGGGAGTCACGGGCTGGGGGTCGTTGCTGCGTCCGAACACCCCGCCAGGGTAGTCGAGTAGCGTGCTTGTCCGTGACCGACGCCTCCTCGCACCAGACCACCGTTCCCGGCGACCGCACCGAGGCCCTGCGCACGCGCACGGCTGCCGCATTCGGTGCCCTGCGCGCCGACCTCGAGGCCCTCGTCCGCATCCCGAGCGTGTCCAACGCCGAGTTCGACCAGGTGCACGTGGCCGCGAGCGCCGACGCCGTCGTGGCGCTGCTACGAGACGCGGGTCTCGACGACGTCCAGGTGCTCTCGGTGCCGGGCGGGGCCCCGGCGGTCGTCGGCCGCCGCCCCGCTCCGCAGGGCGCGCCGACCGTGCTCCTGTACGCCCACCACGACGTCCAGCCGCCCGGGGACGACGCGGACTGGGACACCCCGCCGTTCGAGCCGACCGAGCGCGGCGGGCGGCTGTACGGCCGCGGCGCGGCGGACGACAAGGCCGGCGTCATCGCGCACGTGGGGGCGCTGCGCGTGCTCGGCGACGACCTCGGCGTGGGCGTCACGGTGTTCGTCGAGGGCGAGGAGGAGATCGGCTCGCCCACGTTCACCGCGTTCCTGCATGCGTACCGCGACCTGTTGGCGGCCGACGTCATCGTCGTCGCGGACTCGTCGAACTGGGCGATCGGTGTGCCGGGGCTGACCACGTCGCTGCGCGGCCTGGTCGACTGCGTGGTGGAGGTCGCGGTCCTGGACCACGCCGTGCACTCCGGCATGTACGGTGGCGCGATCCTCGACGCACCGACGCTGCTCGCCCGCCTGATCACGACGCTCCACGACGACGAGGGCAACGTCGCGGTGGAGGGCCTGGTCCACGCACCGGACCCGACCGTGGACTACGACGAGGCGACGTTCCGCGCCGACGCCGGCGTGCTCGACGGCGTCCGGCTCGCCGGCTCGGGACCGATCACGGCACGGCTCTGGACGCGTCCGGCCATCGGCGTCATCGGCTTCGACGCACCCCGGGTGGCCAGCGCGTCGAACACCATCACCCCACGCGCCTCGGCCAAGCTCTCGGTCCGGCTCGCGCCCGGCCAGGACCCCGCCGCCGCCATGGCCGCGCTGCGCAGCCACCTGGTCGAGCACGCCCCGTTCGGCGCCCGCGTGACGGTGACCGACGGCGAGGAGGGCAAGCCCTTCCAGGCGCCGCTCGACTCGCCGGCGATGCAGGCGGCCCGCTGGGCTTTCGCGCAGTCGTGGGGGACCGACCCGGTGGACATCGGCGTCGGGGGGTCCATCCCGTTCATCGCCGACCTGCTCGAGGTCTACCCGGACGCGTCGATCCTGGTCACGGGCGTCGAGGACCCCGACGGCCGCGCGCACGGCGCGAACGAGTCGGTGCACCTGGGCGAGCTGGAGAAGGTCGTGCTGGCCGAGGCGCTGCTACTGGAGCGGCTCGCCGCCGGCTGAGGTCGGCGGCCGGCTCGCGAGACCGAGCGCGCCGGAGACGCCGACGGCCTGGTCGGTCGAGCCGCAGGCCCTCATCCCACCAGAGGGCCTCAGGCGGTCTCGCGGTGGGCGACGCCGACGGCTTCGGCCCAGGCCTGCACGTCAGGGGGCAGCTCGGGCGAGGGGCCGTCGTGGGTGCCCAGCAGGCCGATGACGTCGGGCGCCGGGATGCGGGAGCCGTCCCGCGCGAGGAACCGACCGGCGACGACGCCGCGGGCAACGTGCTCGTCGCCCCGGCGGAAGGTCTGCTCGAGATAGGCGCAGCGCAGGTCCCAGCCGAGCAGGCGGGTGGAGATCTCGAAGCGCTGGCCGAGCGTGAGCGAACGGCGGTAGGAGATGGTCGACGAGGCGACAACGGGGTACCAGCCGTGCTCCTTCAGCGGCCCGAAGGCGCCGAGGTCCGCGAGGAAGTTTCCGCGCGCGACGTCCATCATCTGCAGGTACACGCCGTTGTTCACGTGCCGGTAGAAGTCCAGGTCGCCGACGTGCACGCGCATCCGGGTGACCGACGGCTCGAAGAGCCCGCGACCGGGGACGGCGGGCCGGGGGCGGGTGGTGGCCAGTGCGAGCTGGATCATCCGGGTCACCCGCGCGATGTTACTCGCGGGTAGATTCGGTGAGAACGGCGACGAAGTGCTCGACGGCGGGGAACGGCTCGTAGAAGCGGTGCAGCAGCTCCCGCCAGCGCGCGTACTGCGGCGACCCGCGGAACCCGACCTCGTGCGCCTCGACCGAGTCCCACCCGATGAGCAGCAGATAGGTCCCCGTGCGCTCCACCCCGCGGGAGACGTGGATCCCGCGGAAGCCCGGGATGCCCGCCACGAGCGGGACGGCCTCGGCGAGCGCCAGCTCGAAGGCCTCCTCCTGGCCGGCGCGGACGGGCAGGAGGGCGTGCTCGGTGACGGCCGCGTCGAGCGGCCCCGTCATACGGGGGGCTCGGGGTCGTACTGGATGCCGCGCCGGACGGCCTTGGCGGCGTCGACGGACTCCAGGCGGGCCACCAGGTGCAGGGCCATGTCGATGCCGGCGGACACGCCCGCCGATGTGACGATGTCGCCGTCGTCGACGAACCGGGCCTCGGTGTCCGCCAGGACGCTCGGGTCGATCCTCGCGAGCTCGTCGAACGCGCTCCAGTGGGTCGTGGCCGGCCGCCCGGCGAGGAGCCCCGCGGCGGCGTACACGAGCGCACCCGTGCAGACGCTGGTCATCAGCGGCGTCGCGGCGCGCATCCCGCGCACCCACTCGAGGTGGTCGGCGTCGCGCACGAGCGCCCGGGTGCCGAAGCCTCCCGGGTACACGAGGACGTGCAGGGGGCCGACCTCCTCCGCGCTGAGGTCCGGGACGAGCCGCAGTCCCTTGGCGCAGCGCACCCCGAAGCCGTCGGCCGAGAACGTCACGACCTCGGGCCGCAGCTCCGAGGTTCTCGCCCAGTACGCGAGCACCTCGTACGGGCCGACGACGTCGAGCTCCTCCGCGTCGTCGAAGATGAAGATGCCGACGCGCAGATGGTGGCCGGTGGACACGCTCAGTACCCCGGCAGGGCGAGCATCTGGTCGAGCGCGACGCGCGCCCAGTGGGCGTCGTCGGCGTCCACGACGATCCGGTTGACCGCCCGGCCCGCCACCAGCGACTCCATCGCCCACACCAGGTGCGGCAGGTCGATGCGGTTCATGGTCGAGCAGAAGCAGACCGTCGAGTCGAGGTAGTGGATGTTCTTGTCCGGGTGGGCGGCGGCGAGCCGGCGCACCAGGTTGAGCTCGGTGCCGACGGCCCACGAGCTGCCCGGCGCGGCGGAGTCGAGCGCCTTGACGATGTACTCGGTCGAGCCCACCAGGTCCGCGGCGAGGACGACCTCGTGCTGGCACTCCGGGTGCACGATCACCGTGACGTCCGGGACGGCCGCGCGCATGTCGGTGACGTTGCGGACCGAGAACCGGCCGTGCACCGAGCAGTGACCGCGCCACAGGATCATCCGGGCGTCGCGCAGCTGCTGGGTGGTCAGGCCGCCGCCGGGCTTGCGCGGGTCGAACACCACGCAGTCGTCGAGCGAGAGCCCGAGCTGCTGCACCGCGGTGTTGCGGCCGAGGTGCTGGTCGGGCATGAACAGCACCTTGCCGGTGCCGCCGACGCCGCCGACCTTGTCGAACGCCCACCGCAGCGCGACGTGCGCGTTGGACGACGTGCAGATGGTCCCGCCGTGCCGTCCCGTGAACGCCTTGATGGACGCCGCGGAGTTCATGTACGTCACCGGCACGGTCGACTCGGCGACTCCCGCGTCGGCCAGCACGTCCCAGGCGTCCTCGACCTGGTCGATCGCCGCCATGTCCGCCATGGAGCAGCCCGCCGCGAGGTCCGGGAGGATCACCTGCTGGTGGTCGGACGTGAGGATGTCCGCCGACTCCGCCATGAAGTGCACGCCGCAGAAGATGATGAACTCCGCCTCGGGCCGGGCGGCTGCCTCGCGCGCGAGCTTGAAGGAGTCGCCCGTGACGTCGGCGAACTCGATGACCTCGTCGCGCTGGTAGTGGTGGCCCAGGACGAAGGCCCGGCTGCCCAGTGCGGCGCGGGCCGCGCGGGCGCGCTCGACGAGGTCCGGGTCGCTCGGAGCGGGGAGGTCGCCGACGCACTCGACGCCGCGCTCGGAGGCCAGGTCGACGCCGCGTCCCAGCAGCAGGAGGGCCGACGGAGCCGGCTCGGAGAAGGTGCTCACGCTCACGACGCGATCCTTTCACACGGGCGCGCGCCCGACCGTGCCACGATGCCCCGTGCGCGTGCTCATCGCCCCGGACAGCTTCGGCTCGAGCCTCACGGCCGACGAGGCCGCGCAGGCCATGGCCGGGGCGTGGCGGGCGACGGCGCCACGCGACGAGGTCACTACGTGCCCGCTCTCCGACGGGGGCCCGGGATTCGTCGCCACCCTGCACGCCGCGCTGGGCGGCGAGCTGGTGCCGGTGACAGTGACGTCGCCGGTCGGCGCGCCCGTCCCGGCCGTGCTGCTGCTCGTCGGGACGACCGCCTACGTCGAGTCCGCGCAGGCCGTCGGCCTGCCCCTGGTTCCGGACGAGCTCCGCGACCCGACGCGGACGTCCAGCCGCGGCGTCGGTGAGCTCGTCGCGGCGGCGGTGGCGGCGGGCGCCCGCCGCGTGGTCGTGGGCCTGGGCGGGTCGGCGACGAACGACGGCGGCGCGGGGGCGCTGGTCGGGCTGGCGCGGAAGCTCAATCTCGACGGGCCGAGCGACCTGCTCGACGCCGGCGGCGGATCGCTGGGCGCGGTCGGACCCGACGACCTCCTCGGCCTGCGGGAGCTGCGCGACCGGCTGCGGGGCGTCGAGCTCGTCGTCGCCACCGACGTGGACGTCCCGCTGCTGGGCCTGCACGGTGCGAGCGCCGGCTTCGCCCCCCAGAAGGGGGCCACGCCCGAGCAGGCGCAGGACCTCGAGCGGTCCCTCGGCCACTTCGCGCACGCGGCGACGGCCGCCCTGGGCGACGCGCTGCGCCCCGACCTGCTCGCCGGCACGCGTCCCTCGTCGGCGACGTCGCGGCTCACCGCAGCGCCGGGTGCCGGCGCGGCCGGCGGGCTCGGGTTCGGCCTCGCGCTGCTCGGCGGGCGGCTGGTGCCCGGGTCGGTGTTCGTCGCCGACGCCGTCGGCCTGGACGACCTCGTCGCCGACCACGACGTCGTCGTGACCGGCGAGGGTCGGTTCGACTGGCAGTCGCTGCACGGCAAGGTGGTCTCCGAGGTGGCGTCCCGCGCGCTCGCGCACGCCGTGCCCACCGTCGTCGTCGCCGGGGAGGTGCTGGTCGGGCGCCGTGAGCTGTCCGCCGCGGGCATCACCTCGGCCTACGCCGTCGGCGAGACGCCCGAGCAGGTGGCCGAGGCGCTGGCCGACCCGGCCGGGAGCCTCGCCGCGCGGTCGGCCCGCGTGGCGAGAACCTGGTCACGTTGAGCGGGATCTCGTCGGGGGAGTCGTACCCTGGATGGGAACAACCTCGACCCTGGTGATGTTGGCCAGGGTTGACGCGTGAGCAGTGCCGTCCAGCGAGCACCCAGGAGAGACCATGAGCGAGACCACCGCGACCGAGACCGCGACCGAGACGCACGGCGTGCTCCTCACCGACTTCGCCGCCTCGAAGGTTCGCAGCCTCCTCGAGCAGGAGGGCCGCGACGACCTGCGTCTGCGCGTCGCCGTCCAGCCCGGTGGCTGCTCCGGCCTGATCTACCAGCTGTACTTCGACGAGCGGGTCCTCGACGGCGACGCCCTCAAGGACTACGACGGTGTCGAGGTCGTCGTCGACCGCATGAGCGTCCCCTACCTCGAGGGCGCGACGATCGACTTCGCCGACTCGATCGAGAAGCAGGGCTTCACCATCGACAACCCGAACGCCGGCAGCGCCTGCGCGTGCGGCGGGTCGTTCAGCTGAGCTGAGCTCACCGCAGGCCCGGCTCCCCACCAGGGGACCGGGCCTGTGTCATGCGTGCGTCCGGACGGTCAGGGCGTGCACGCCGTCCTGCTCCGTCGCGCCGACCATCTCGTGGCCTCGCATCCGGGCCCACGCCGGCACGTCGTGGACGGCCGCCGGGTCGGTGGCCAGCACGGTCAGCTCCGACCCGGGCGGGGCGTCCGACGCCGCACGGGCCAGGCGGATCACCGGGGCGGGGCAGCGCAGGCCTCGCGCGTCGACCGTGATCACAGCCCGCCGACCCCCCAGGCCTCTCGGACGCGGGCGACGATGCCCGGGAGCTCGGCGAGGAACCGGTCGACGTCCGCGGTCGAGGTCCCGCGGGGGAGCGCGAGGCGGATGTTGCCGTGCGTCAGCGCCCCCATCGCCGCCAGCACGTGGCTGGGCTCCAGCGCGCTCGACGTGCAGGCCGAGCCCGAGCCGACCGCGAAGCCGCGGGCGTCCAGGGCGGTCAGCAGCGCCTCGCCCTCGACGTAGAGGCAGGAGAACGTCACCACGTGGGGGAGCCGGTCGGTCGGGTCACCGACCACGTCCACGTCGGGCACGTCGGCGGCCACCCGCGCCCGGATCCGGTCCACCAGCTCGCGGCGCGCCGTGTCGTCGGCGCCGCGGGTCGAGGTCGCCACCTGGAGGGCGACCGCAGCGGCCAGGGCGGCGGGCACGCTCACACCGCCGGGGAACCAGCGGTCCTCGTCCTCGGGCCAGTCGGGCGAGCGTCGCACGCCCGTGCGGGTGACCAGCACGCCGAGCCCACCGGGTCCGCCCCAGTCGCCCGCGTCCGCGGCCAGCAGGTCCCAGGCATCGCCGACGTCGACGTGGCCCAGGCTCGCGCCCGCGTCGACCAGCAGCGGGACGCCTGCCGCGCGCGCCGCGGCGTGCACCGCCTCGACCGGCTGGCGGGTGCCCACCTCGCCGTTGGCGTGCTGGAGGGCGGCCAGCGCCACGCCCGGCCGGTCCGCCGCCGCCGCGAACGCGTCGGCGTCCACCCGCCCGAGCCGGTCCACCGGGACGGTCACGCGGTTCCCCGCGAAGTCCGCCGCGTTGAGCACGGCCGCGCGCTCGACCGCGCCGACGACGATGTCGGCCCCGCCGCGCCGGCGCCCGCGTGCGACGGACCGCACGGCGCCGTGCAGGGTCGCCGTGTGAGAGGGCGCCAGATCGACCTCCGGTGTCCGCGCGCCGACGCACGCCGCGATCGCCTCGCGCGCGCCGTCCAGGAGCATCCGCGCGCGGCGGCCCTCGGCGTGCAACCGGCGGGGGTCCGCCCAGCCCTGGTCGAGGGCCTCGAGGAACGCCGTGCGGGCCGCCGGGAGCAGGGGAGCCCGCCCGCCGGCGTCGAGGACCACCCTCGGGCCAGTGGTGTGCGTCACACGCGCGTCGCGCGCGGCGTCGACGTGGCCGTTGTCGGGCTGGCTGCTCACGGGGGCACCGTAACCCCGTAGCGCCGTGACCAGGCGCGCGACGACCGGCCCGTCGCCCGCCACGCACCGTCGGGTCCGGTGAAGGTCGCGCGGTGTGATGGTGCTGACACGGTGTCGTCAAGGGGTGTCGTCAGCACGAAAGGCTGTGGTCGGCGCGCTAGGCTGCACAGGTCGAGGACGAAGGTCCCGGGTGGCCCCCTGCAGCATTGCGGGGAGTCGACGGGACGCGAGTGAGAGGTCCCCCCGTTGCACCCGGACACCCCCCGTCGCACGCGGCGACCAGCCCTGTTGCTGGCCGGTCTGCTTGGCGTCGTCGCCGTCGCCCTGAGTGGATGCTCAGCCGAGGTGGAGCGCGGCTGGCTCCCCGGCAGCTCCAGCGCCGAGATCACCGACCAGACCGGCAGGATCACCAACCTCTGGGTCGGCTCATGGATCGCCGCGCTGATCGTCGGCCTCATCACCTGGGGCCTGATCCTGTGGTGCGTCGCGGTCTACCGGAAGCGCAAGGGGGACGACACCCTCCCGGTGCAGCTGCGGTACCACGTGCCCCTCGAGGTCATGTACGTGATCCTGCCGATCATCATGGTCGGGGTGCTCTTCTACTACACCAACCGCGACACGACCGACATCCAGGACACGGCGGCCGACGCGGACGTCCACGTCCAGGTCATCGGCAAGCAGTGGAGCTGGGACTTCAACTACCTCGACGACGACGCCTACGACACCGGGCAGCACGCGCAGGACGTGGGCAGCGCAGGCACGGGCGTCCTCAAGGACCAGGTCACGCTCTACCTCCCGGTGAACGAGCGGGTCGAGTTCACGCTCGACTCCCGTGACGTCATCCACTCGTTCTGGGTCCCCGCGTTCCTCTACAAGATGGACATGATCCCGGGCAAGACGAACACCTTCCAGGTCACGCCGCAGCAGATCGGTGACTACCTGGGCAAGTGCGCCGAGCTCTGCGGCGAGTACCACTCGTCGATGCTGTTCAACGTCAAGGTCGTATCGCGCGAGGACTACGACGCGCACATCGAGGAGCTCAAGGCCAAGGGGCAGGAAGGCTCGCTCGGTCTCGAGTACAGCCGCCAGCAGGACCTGGACAGCGCTCCGAAGGAAGGCGATAAGTGATGGCCGCCGTCGCGGAGCACATTCCCGGCCTGGCGCCCTCGCGCCAGACCCTCGGACGCACGGTGATCAAGTGGATCACCTCGACCGACCACAAGACGATCGGGTACCTGTACCTGATCACGTCGTTCGTCTGGTTCGCCATCGGCGGCATCCTGGCGCTGCTCATCCGCGCCGAGCTGTTCGCCCCGGGCATGGACATCTTCCAGTCCCGTGAGCAGTACAACCAGGCGTTCACGATGCACGGCACGATCATGCTGCTGCTGTTCGCGACACCGCTGTTCGCGGGCTTCGCCAACGTGATCATGCCGCTGCAGATCGGCGCGCCCGACGTGGCGTTCCCGCGCCTCAACATGCTGGCGTACTGGATGTTCTTCTTCGGCGGCACCATCGCCGGCGCCGGCTTCTTCACGCCTCAGGGCGCCGCGTCGTTCGGCTGGTTCGCCTACGCGCCGCTGTCCAACACTGTCTACTCACCGGGACTCGGTGGCGACCTCTGGGTGTTCGGCCTGGCGCTCGCCGGGTTCGGCACCATCCTCGGTGCGGTCAACTTCATCACCACGATCGTGACCATGCGCGCGCCCGGCATGACCATGTTCCGGATGCCGATCTTCACCTGGAACACCCTGGTGACGTCGCTGCTCGTGCTCATGGCGTTCCCGCCGCTGGCCTCCGCGCTCTTCGCGCTCGGCGCGGACCGACGGCTCGGTGCCCAGGTGTTCAACCCGGAGAACGGCGGCGCCATCCTCTGGCAGCACCTGTTCTGGTTCTTCGGGCACCCCGAGGTCTACATCATCGCGCTGCCGTTCTTCGGCATCATCACCGAGATCCTGCCGGTCTTCAGCCGCAAGCCGATCTTCGGCTACAAGGGCCTCGTGTACGCGACGATCGCGATCGCCGCGCTGTCCGTGACGGTCTGGGCGCACCACATGTACGTCACCGGCTCGGTGCTGCTGCCGTTCTTCGCGTTCATGACGATGCTCATCGCGGTGCCGACCGGCGTGAAGTTCTTCAACTGGATCGGCACGATGTGGCGCGGCAAGCTCACGTTCGAGACGCCGATGCTCTGGACGATCGGCTTCCTCGTCACCTTCCTCTTCGGTGGCCTGACCGGCATCATCCTGTCCAGCCCGGCGCTCGACTTCTCGCTGTCGGACTCGTACTTCGTGGTCGCCCACTTCCACTACGTCGTCTTCGGCACCGTCGTGTTCGCGATGTTCGCGGGCTTCTACTTCTGGTGGCCCAAGATGACCGGCCGGATGCTCGACGAGCGCCTGGGCAAGGTCCACTTCTGGATGCTGTTCATCGGCTTCCACACCACGTTCCTCATCCAGCACTGGCTGGGCGTCAAGGGCATGCCGCGTCGGTACGCGGACTACTCGCCGGACGACGGCTTCACGTGGATGAACCAGCTGTCGACCGTCGGCGCCGTCATCCTCGCGGCCTCGACCCTGCCGTTCCTCTGGAACGTCTACACCACGTGGCGCAACGCGCCGCTGGTCACGGTCGACGACCCGTGGGGCTACGGCGCCTCGCTCGAGTGGGCCACCAGCTGCCCGCCGCCGCGGCACAACTTCACGTCGCTGCCCCGGATCCGTTCCGAGCGCCCCGCGTTCGACCTGCACCATCCCGAGGTCGCGGCCATGGACCACGTGGAGCCCAACCCCGGCCCGCTGGACTGGGAGGCGGACCGGCGCGGCGAGAGCGCCGTCGCCACCGACCGCGTCGTGAGCGGCACCGGTGAGCCCGAGCAGTCCACCGCGACGATCGTCGAGGAGCGCCCCGGAACGGACGAGGAGGGAACGCGATGAAGTTCGAGACCAAGCTCTTCCTCTACGGGGTGCTGTTCTTCGTCCCGGTCGGCCTGATCTACGCCGCGTGGAGCCACGGTGAGCCTGTCGGCACGGTGGGCATCCCGCTCGTCGGTGGCCTGGTCGGCATGATCGGCGCCTACTTCGCGCTCCTGTCGCGGCGCATCGACGAGCGACCCGAGGACGACCCGCTGGGCGAGATCGAGCAGGGCGCGGGCGACCAGGGCGTGTACAGCCCGTGGAGCTGGTGGCCGCTCGTGCTCGGCATCTCCGCCGCGATCACGTTCGCCGGCCTCGCCGTCGGCTGGTGGCTCTCCTACATCGGCATCGCGCTCGGGATCATCGGGCTCGTCGGCTGGGTGTTCGAGTACTCCCGCGGGCAGCACGCGCACTGACCTGCATCTCGAGAAGACCCCCGCCGTTCCGGTGGGGGTCTTCTTGCGTCCGCTGCGCTAGCGTCGGCGCCATGAGGCATTTGTCCATATTCGCTGCCCGCTCGTTCGTGCTGGTCGCCGCGGTCGGGGTGGTGCTTGCGGGGTGTACGAGCAGCGGCTCCGGCGACGACTCCGGCACGGCGCTCTCCGCCAAGGACGTCACAGGGGAGTGGTCCCAGCCGAAGTCTGAGCCCCTCGTCTACCTCGAGCTGATCGAGGCCGGCACCGTCAGCGGGTCGGACGGCTGCAACCAGCTCAACGGTACGTGGAAGATCGACGGCTCGACCATCGAGTTCGGCCCCTTCGCGGCGACCATGATGGCGTGCGACGGCGTGGACACGTGGCTGTCGGGGGCGTCCTCGGCGACGGTCTCCGGCGACGTGCTCACGGTGCTGGACGACGGTGGCAAGAAGATCGGCACGCTCGAGAAGACCGACTGAGGTCGCGCGCTCCTGCGGGAGGACGTCGCGCGACGAGGCCCCTCGGACGCACGAAAGGCCGGCACCCGCGGGCGGGTGCCGGCCTTCGCGATCGTTGCGCTCAGAGCGAGCGCGACGACCGGGGTGCGCCTAGAGCGCGACGATGAGACCTGCGGTCTGCGTGCGGGCACGGTCGAAGCGCGCGGCGGCGTCGGCCCAGTTGACGATGTTCCACCACGCCTTGACGTAGTCCGCCTTGACGTTGACGTAGTCGAGGTAGAAGGCGTGCTCCCACATGTCGAGGACGACGACGGGGACGAGGCCGAGGGCGATGTTGCTCTGCTGGTCGTACAGCTGCACGATCACGAGCTTCTGGCCGATCGAGTCCCACGCGAGGATCGACCAGCCGGAGCCCTGGATCCCGAGGGCGTTGGCGGCGAAGTGCTTCTGGAACGCCTCGAATGAGCCGAAGAACTCGTCGACCGCCGCGCCGAGCTCGCCGGTGGGCTTGTCGCCGCCGTCGGGGGAGAGGTTCTGCCAGAACACCGAGTGGTTGACGTGGCCGCCCAGGTTGAACGCCAGGTTCTTCTCGTGCAGGTTCACGGCGGCGAAGTCGTCGGCCGCGCGCGCGGCCGCGAGCTTCTCGAGTGCGGTGTTGGCGCCGGTCACGTAGGCGGCGTGGTGCTTGTCATGGTGCAGCTCCATGATGCGGCCCGAGATGTGCGGCTCGAGCGCCGCGTAGTCGTAGGGCAGATCCGGAAGCGAGTAGTCAGCCATGCGTGAGTACACCTCTCCTGCGTCGGTCTGGGACCGCGTTCCGCGGCCCGCTCAAACGAAGAAACGGGCGGCCCGCCGCTACGGCGAGCCGCCCGACTCCACGATCAACTCTTGCTCAGGATCAGCGATTCCGCCCGTCGGGGGCCGTCTCATCCTGCGGATCCACCAGGTGCTGGCCGCCACCGACGGCGCCGGCGAGCTCAGCCGGTGCATGCTCCTCGGAGGCCTGGATGGTGTCGTGCTCGCCGTGCGAGTGCGACGCAGCCAGCTCGGCGGGCGTGACGGGCTCGATGCGGTCCTCGTAGAACGTCTGCGAGAGACGCTGGCGCATGCGGTCGAGCGCGTAGCCCTTGCGCCGCACGCCGCGGGAGTCCTCCGCGGGCTCGATCTCCAGCGGGCGGATGGCGTCGTGCTGCACTCGCAGCCAGCGCTCGTGCGCGTCCAGCGGCTTGTGCACCTCGATATACTCACCGTTGGCGAACCGCACGATGCGACCGGTCTCGTGGCCGTGCAGCACCAGCTCGCGGTCCTTGCGCTGCAGCCCGAGGCAGATCCGCTTGGTCACCCAGAACGCGAACCACGGGCCCAGGAAGATCAGCGCCCGGAACGCCCACGTGATGTCGTTGATCGACAGGTGGAAGTGCGTCGCGATGAGGTCGTTCGAGCCGGCCAGCACGAGGATGAAGAAGGCCGTCAGGAGCGAGACGCCGAACGCCGTGCGGAACGGCCGGTTGCGCGGGCGGTCGAGCACGTGGTGCTCGCTCTTGTCGCCCGTCACGGCCGCCTCGACGAACGGGTACGCGGCGAGCAGCGTGAACAGGATGCCCGGCACGACCATGGCCGGGATGATCACGTTGAGCGACAGCGTCCAGTGCCCGATCACGACCTCGGTAAACCCGGGCATGAGGCGCAGCGATCCCTCGAGGAACAGCATGTACCAGTCGGGTTGCGCGCCCGCCGAGATGGGCGAGGGGTCGTAAGGCCCGTAGTTCCACACGGGGTTGATCGTCATCGTCGCCGCCATCAGGGCGATGATGCCGAACACCGTGAAGAAGTAGCCGCCGGCCTTCGCCACGTAGATCGGGAAGAGCGGGTAGCCGACGACGTTCTGGTTGGTCCGCCCCGAGCCCGGGTACTGCGTGTGCTTGTGCAGCACGACGAAGAACAGGTGCAGCCCGATGAGCGCCAGGATGATTCCGGGCACCAGCAGGATGTGCACCGTGAACAGGCGGGGGATCAGGTCCTGACCCGGGAACTCGCCACCGAAGATGAAGTACGACGTGTAGCTGCCGATGATCGGGATGGCCCGGACGACGCCGTCCGTGATGCGCAGGCCGTTGCCGGAGAGCACGTCGTCGGGGAGCGAGTAGCCCGAGAAGCCGGCCGCCAGGCCGAGGATCAGCAGCAGGAAGCCGACGACCCAGTTGACCTCGCGAGGCTTCCGGAACGCGCCCGTGAAGAACACGCGCATCATGTGCGTGACGATCGCGGCCATGAAGATCAGCGCGGCCCAGTGGTGGATCTGCCGCATCAGCAGGCCGCCGCGGACCTCGAAGGACAGTCGCAGCGTCGAGGAGAAGGCCTCGGACATCTGCACGCCCTGCAAGGCGGCCCACGGTCCGTCGTAGTGCACCTCGTTCATGCTCGGCACGAAGAACAGCGCGAGGAACACGCCCGAGATCAGGATCGTGATGAAGCTGAAGAGCGCGATCTCACCCAGGAGGAACGACCAGTGGTCGGGGAAGATCTTGCGCGCGAACGTCTTGACCGCGGTGCCGACGCCGGTGCGCTGGTCCAGGTAGTCCGCCGTGCCCGCCGCGAGCTTCTCGACGGGCGTGGGGGTGGCTGTCGTCGTCATTTCGTCAGACGCTCCCAGTAGCTCGGGCCGACGGGCTCGTTGAAGTCGCTCTGCGCGATCAGGTAGCCCTCGTCATCGACGGTGATCGGCAACTGCGGCAGGGGCCGCTTCGCCGGTCCGAACACGACCTTTGCTCCGTCCGCCACGTCGAACGTCGACTGGTGGCAGGGGCACAGGAGGTGGTGAGTCTGCTGCTCGTACAGCGCGACCGGACATCCCACGTGGGTACAGATCTTCGAGTATGCGACGATCCCGTTGTAGGACCAAGACTTCTTCTCTTCGGACTCCTTGAGGTCCGCCGGGTCGAGGCGCACCAGCAGGACGACGGCCTTGGCCTTCTCGTCGAGCGGGTAGTCCTGCTCCTCGAGTCCCTCGGGGATCACGTGGAAGACCGAGCCGATGGTCACGTCGGCGGCCTTGATCGGGCGGTTGGTCGGGTCCGTCGCGAGGCGCGTGCCCTTCTTCCACATCGTGTGGCGGAACTTCGAGACGTTCCAGTCCTCACCGACGCTGCCGATGATCGGCACGATGATCGCCAGCGGGAACAGCGCGAGCGCCGAGATCATGGCCCCCTGGAGCACGCCGCGGCGGCCGATGGCCGAGTCCGCAGCACCTTCCTTGAGCACCTCGACGGCGGCGACGCGCGTGGCGTCGTCGCTGCGCTGGAGGTGACGCTCCTCGGACTTCTCGTGGTCGTTCATCAGCGCCTTGGCCCAGTGCACGGCCGCGAAGCCGATGCCCAGGAGCGAGAGCGCGAGCCCGATGCCGAGGGCGAGGTTCGAGCGACGCATCGACTCGACGGTCTCGCCCGGCGGCAGCGCGAAGTACGCCACCAGGAAGCCGATCGTCGCGATGACCGAGATGGCGAAGAGGAAGACGACCTGCCGCTCGGCCCTCTTGTTCGCCTTCGGGTCGTGGTCGCCCATGCGGTCGTGGTGCTCGGGGTGTCCGGGGTCCTCGAACCGGTCGGGCAGCGTGCCCGCGGCGTGGGTGGTGATCTCGTTGCTGGCCTCGTGGCCGGGTTCGTGGTTGCTCACGAGGACTTCGCTCCGATCCAGACTGCTGCGCCGATGAGCAGGCCCATGCCGATGACCCAGGCCCAGAGGCCCTCGCTCACCGGGCCGAGGGCGCCGAGGGTGAGACCGCCGGGGGACGCGCCGCCCTGCAGGTCGATGAACGCGATGATGTCGCGCTTCTCCTCGGGCGTGATGTTCGCGTCGTTGAACACGGGCATCGACTGCGGGCCGGTCAGCATGGCCTCGTACAGGTGGGTGGGCGTCGTCTCCCAGAGGCTGGGGGCGAACTTGCCCTGGGACAGGGCACCGCCCGCGCCCACGGCGTTGTGGCACATCGCGCAGTTGGTGCGGAAGATCGCCATGCCGGAGGCGGGGTCACCGAGGCTCGGGTCGACCTGCTCGGCCGTCGGGATGGCCGGACCGGCACCCAGCGACGCGACGAACGCGGCGAGCTGGTTGATCTCGTCCTGCGAGAACTGCACCGGCTTGACCTGCGCCTGCGGGCCGCTCATCTGCGCCGGCATGCGACCGGTGCCCACCTGGAAGTCCACCGCCGCGGCGCCCACCCCGATGAGGGACGGGGCGCTCGTCGTGCCGGACGCGCCGGCTCCGTGGCAGGAAGCGCAGTTGGCCTGGAACAGCTTCTCGCCGGCCGCGATGTCGTTGGTGCTCGCCTTCACAGGCGTCGCATCGGCCGACGTCGGTGCTAGCACCGCGTACAGGCCACCGGTGAGCAGCAGCGCCAGCAGGAGCAGCACGATCGGCGCACGCCGATCCTGCCTGCGGGCTGCGAGTGCCTTCACGGATCGATCCTCGTCTCGCACGTGGGGGATATGGACTTCGGAGCGACGGGCGGGGGCGCCCGCGGCGCCTTACTTCAAGAGGTAGATCACGGCGAAGAGCGCGATCCACACGACGTCGACGAAGTGCCAGTAGTACGACGTGACGATGCCGGTGGTGGCCTCGTGGTGACCGAAGCGCTTGGCGCTGAACGAGCGACCGAGCAGGAAGAGGAAGGCGATCAGACCGCCGACGACGTGCAGGCCGTGGAACCCGGTGGTCAGGTAGAAGACCGAGCCGTACGGGCTCGACGAGATCGTCAGACCCTCGCTGACCAGGGCGGCGTACTCGAAGATCTGGCCGCCGATGAAGAAGGCGCCCATGAGGTAGGTGAGGGACACCCACTCGTTCATGCCCCAGCGGTTCACCTGGAAGATCGAGCCGCTGCGGACCGGCTGGAACCGCTCGGCGGCCCAGACGCCCATCTGGCACGTCACCGACGACAGCACCAGCACCGTGGTGTTGATCGCGGCGAACGTGACGTTGAGCTTCGGAGTGTTCTCCGCCCATGCCTCCGGCGCTGCTCCACGCAGCGTGAAGTACATCGCGAAGAGGCCTGCGAAGAACATGAGTTCGCTGGCCAGCCAGACGATCGTCCCTACCGACACGGGGTTCGGTCGGTTGACGCTCACGTGGGGGCTGGTGCGCGGGGCAGCCGTTGCGGTCGACACGATCGCCATTATGGCCGATGACACCCCCGCATGGGACGTTGGACCCTCAGCGTCGCCTCAGGTAAATGTCACACCGTCATGATCTGGGGCCTCGCGCGCGAGGTAGCGGCCGGGAATCATGCGGATCTGGCCCCGCCGAGCGGGCGGTCGACACGGTGCGCGCGGGTCGCATCGTGCGGCGCGTCGCGGGCCGCGTGCTATGCGTCCGGGCGACCCGAGAGCGGGCCTCCCCGCCGACGCGGGACGAGCCGTGCCAAGATGCCCTCGGACGTCACGTCGACGACGAGTGAGGAACCCTCTCCATGAGCTCCACGAGCACGGCGCAGCCCGATCACGCAGCCGCGACCCCCGGCCCCCGCATCCTTCTGTACAGCGACGACGTCGACGCGCGGGCGCAGGTGCGGCTCGCCGTCGGGCGTCGGCTCCGGCGGGGCGCGGGCGACATCGAGTGGGTCGAGGTCGCGACCGCCGCGGCGGTCATCGCGACGACGGAGGCCGGCGGGCTCGACCTGCTGATCCTCGACGGCGAGGCGGACAAGGTCGGCGGCCTGGGGCTCGCGCGCCAGCTCAAGGACGAGATCTACCGCTGCCCCCCGACGCTGGTCCTCACGGGCCGGCCGCAGGACGCCTGGCTGGCGTCCTGGTCGAACGCCGACGGCGTGGTCAGCCGCCCGCTCGACCCCGTCGAGGTGCACGCGGCCGTCGCGGCACTCGTCGAGGCGCAGGCCGTCACCCGATGACCGAGGTGGCCGCTGGGTCGAGCCCGGCCAGCTGGCCCGATCTCTTCACCACACTCACCGCCCGGCGCGACCTCTCGCCCGAGCAGACCTCGTGGGCGATGGCCGAGATCATGAGCGGCGCGGCCTCGACCCCCAAGGTCGCCGCGTTCCTCGTCGGCCTGAAGACCAAGGGCGAGTCCGTCGCCGAGCTCACGGCCCTGGCCGACACGATGCTCGCGCACGCCGTCCGCATCGAGGTGCCCGGCCGGACGCTCGACATCGTCGGCACGGGCGGCGACCGCTCGCACACCGTCAACATCTCGACCATGTCCGCCCTGGTCATCGCCGGGGCCGGCATCACCGTGGTCAAGCACGGCAACCGGGCTGCCTCGTCGTCCTCCGGGTCCGCGGACGTGCTGGAGGAGCTCGGGATCCGGCTCGACCACCCGCCCGCCCGTGTCGCCGAGCTGGCCACCGAGGTCGGCATCACCTTCTGCTTCGCGCAGGTGTTCCACCCGTCCTTCCGGCACACCGCGGCCGCCCGCACCGAGCTGGGCATCGGCACCGCGTTCAACTTCCTCGGCCCGCTCACCAACCCCGCGCAGCCGCGCTCGGGTGCGATCGGGGTCGCCGACCCCCGCATGGCTCCGCTCATGGCCGGCGTGCTTGCCCAGCGGGGCTCCAGCGCGCTCGTGTTCCGCGGCGAGGACGGGCTCGACGAGATCGCCCCGACCGGTCCGACGCGCATCTGGGAGGTCCGCGACGGCGGTGTCACCGAGTCGGTCGTCGACTGGGAGGCCGAGCTCGACGTCGCGCGCATCGACCTCGCGTCGCTGCGTGGCGCCAAGGCGGACTACAACGCCGACGTCGCTCGCCGGCTCCTCGCCGGCGAGGCCGGGGCGGTGCGCGAGACCGTGGTGCTCAACACGGCAGCCGCGCTCGTCGCCGACGGGACGTTGGCCGGGACCGCCGACGGCACGCTCGTCGAGCGCCTGGCCGCCGGTCGCGAGCACGCCCGGCAGTCGCTGGACAGCGGGGCTGCGGCCGACGTGCTGGAGCGGTGGCGGGCGGCGAGCAGCGCGTAGGGGGCTGGTCGCTGCGCTGCAGGTCAGTCCTCCAGCCCCAGGGCGAACGCTTGCTCCAGGTCGTGCTGCGAGTACGTGCGGAAGGCGATGTAGGTCTGGGTGCGGATGACGCCCTCGATCTTGCTCACTTTGTCCGCGATGACGTCTGCCAGGTCGTCGTGCTCGCGCACCCGGACCAGGGCGATGAGGTCGACCTCTCCGGTCACGGAGTAGACCTCGCTGACGCCCGGGATGTCGGCGATCGCGGCGGCGACCTCCGGGATCCTCGCGGCGTCCGAGTCGATCAGCACGATGGCGGTCAGCATGCTCGTCATCATGCCGTGCGGGGCGGTCGGATGCTGATCGGGATGACCCGCGCGTCGTCCAGCTCGAGGGTCACAGGTCGCGCCTCGGCGATGTCCAGCTCCCGCTCGCCCGGGGAGGCGGGGACCAGCTGGAGGAGCTGGCCGCCCGCGAGGGCGATGCGCGGCCTGACCAGGGTCGCGACGGCCGTGGCGGGGTCGCCGAGCGCCTCCGCCGAGCGCACCGGGCAGGCCCAGGGGCGGTCGACCGCGACGAGCCGAACGCCGGGCTTCTCGAGCCAGGCCAGGATCAGGTCGGTCTCCTCGGGGTGCGCCGCCGGGGCGGGGGCGACGGGCGCCTCCACCTGCTCGCCCGTGGCCTGGAGCGTCTCGATGGCGGGCCGGGGGTCGGTCCGGCGGTCGACGCGCGCGGTGCCGGCGAGCCGGCCGTAGCGCACCAGCACGAGCTCCCACCCGCCGTCGTCGGAACGCCTGGCGGCGACGAGCTCCGCGCAGGCGGCGAGCGGCGCGAACTTCTGCGCGCGGCTGGCGCCGCGCAGGAAGCCGCCGAGCCGGTCCCGGACCGTACCGGCCTCCTCGAACCGCTCCTGCGCCACCAGCCACCCGATCCGGTCGGCGTGCGCCTCGACCACCGGGGTCGCGTCCGCGAGCATCGCGCTGCGGACGCGCCCGACCACGTCGGCGTAGTCGGCCACGCCCTGGTGCCCGGTGCAGGGGGCACCGCACTTGCCCATCTCCGCGAGCACGCAGGCCGACGCACCCGTCGGCGCGACGAGCGGGAGCCGGCGGGCGCACTGCCGGATGGGGAACGTCTCGTGCAGCGCGTCGACGGCCAGCTGGGCGGTCGACGCCGACGAGAACGGCCCGATGTACGTCGCGCCGTCCTCGTCCTTGACCTCGCGCACCACCGACAGGCGCGGGTACGGCTCGGACGTGAGCCGGACCCACGGCATGCGTTCGGGGAATCGGGACCGGCGGTTGTACCTGGGGGAGTGCGCGGCGATGAGGCGGAGCTCCCGCACGCGGGCCTCGAGCGGTGTCGCGCACGGGATCGGGTCGACGCGCTGCGCCACGCGCACCATCTCGATCATCCGGCTGCGCTTCTCGGCCGAGGTGAAGTACGACCGGACGCGCTGCCGCAGCGAGGTGGTCGAGGTGCCGACGTACAGGACCTCGTCGCCGGGGCCGCGGAACAGGTACACGCCCGGTCCGTCCGGCAACCCGTCGGCGAGGGTGCGCTTGCGCCGCACGTCGCCCGGCACGGGGTCGGTGGCCGTCGCCAGGTCTTCGAGGTGCGTGATGCCCAGGGGGGCCATGCGGGACAGCAGGGCGTGCAGGACGTCCACCGTGGCCTGCGCGTCGGACAGCGCCCGGTGGTTCGGCGTCACGGTCGCGTGGAAGAGAGCGGCCAGCGTCGAGAGCTTGTGGTTCGGCGCCTCGTCCTTGGTGACCACGCGGCGCGCGAGCCGGACGGTGTCCACGACCTTGTTGCCTGGCCAGGCGTGGCCGGTCCGGGCGGCCGCGGCCTTGAGGAACCCGATGTCGAACGGGGCGTTGTGCGCGACGAGCACGGCGCCCCGGGAGAACTCCAGGAAGCTGGGCAGTACCTGCTCGATGGGCGGGGCGCCGATGAGCATCGTGGTGGTGATGCCCGTAAGCACCTGGATGAACGGCGGGACGGGCCCGCCCGGGTCCACGAGCGTCTGGAACTCGCCGAGCACCTCGCCGCCGCGCACCTTGACCGCGCCGATCTCGGTGATCGCCGAGTCGGCAGGCGTGCCGCCCGTGGTCTCGAGGTCCACGACGACGAACACGACGTCCGACAACGGGGTCCCCAGGTCGTCCAGGCTCGGCTGCACCGGGCGTGCCGCGGGGTTGGGGATGGCGTCCGCCCAGACGGGGCGCAAGCGGCGGACGGGCGACATGACCCGGACGTTACCTACGCCCACCGACACGCCCCGGCTCCTCGCCCGGTGCGTCGCACCCTGCTCAGGCCGCGAGCGGGTGGATGACCCGGCGGTCACCCGCTCGCCCGGGCCCGTCGGGCCGCGTCACGCGGTCGGGCCGCCTAGGGTGCTGGGCATGCGCAGCGCGGACCGGACAGCGGAAGGGACAGGAGTCGACGTGGTCGACGTTCCGACCCCGCTGCGGGCCGCGCTCGTGCAGGTCGCCGCGGACGCGCTGGGTGCGGCCGAAGCGGCCGAGGTCCCCGCGTCGTTGCGCGCCGTGCACCGCTTCGCCCCCCGACGGCGGGCCACGGCGGGCGCCGGGCCGCTCTGGGCCGCCCTGCAGGACGACGCCTTCCGTGCCCGGGTCGCGCGGGTGTGGGCGCAGGCGAACCCCGAGCTGGCGGCCGAGGTCGGGCCCGACATGCAGGGGCCCGCCGACGCTTCGCTGGCGGCGGCCGTCGGTGCCTGGCTGCTGAGGTCGTCGAGGTGGCGCGAGCTGCTCCCCCCGCAGGAGGCGGCCGCCGACCCCGACGCCGCGCAGCTGCGTGCCCGCCTGGAGCGCACCCAGGCCGAGGTCGAGCGGTCACGCGCCGACGCGGCCGCGGCCCGCGAAGAGGCCCGCGCGGCGCAGGACCAGCTCGGCGCGTTGCAGCGGGAGCTGCGTCGGCTGCGGTCGGACGCCGACCGCGCGCGCAGCGAGGGGCGCCGCGCGACCGAGGAGGCCCGCGCGGTGCACGATGCGGCCGAGCTCGCGCGCGTCCGGGCCGACGACGACCTCCGGCAGGCGCTCGAGGAGCGGCGCGCGTCCCAGGCCGAGCGCACGGCGGCGCGTGCCGAGCTCCGCGCCGCCCGCAAGCTGGCCGACGTGCGCGTCCGGCTGCTGCTGGACACGATCGTCGACGCCGCGAGCGGGCTCCGGTCGGAGCTCGCCCTGCCGCCTGTCGCGGACCGGCCCGCGGACCTGGTGGGGCCGACGGCGACCCCGGACGTGGTCCGGCGCGGCTCGCGCGGCCGGTCGGTCGACGACCCGGCCCTGCTGGACGAGCTTCTCCGCCAGCCGTGGGCGCACCTGCTCGTCGACGGCTACAACGTCTCCAAGTCCGGCTTCGGCGAGCTCTCGCTGGCCGAGCAGCGACGGCGGCTGGTCGACGGCCTGGCCGGGGTCGCCGCCCGCACGGGCGCCGAGATCACGTGCTGCTTCGACGGGAAGGAAGGCCAGCAGGGTCCTCCCGGTGGGTACGCGCGCGGGGTGCGGGTGCTGTTCGCGGTGGGGGAGATCGCCGACGACCTCATCCGGCGGCTCGTGCACGCCGAGCCGCCCGGGCGCGTGGTGGTCGTGGTGACCAGCGACCAGGAGGTCGTGCGCGACGTCGAGGCGGACGGCGCCTGGGTGGTGCCGTCGAGCACGCTCGTCGCGCGGCTCCAGCACCTCTGAGGCCGGCCGGTCGCCCTGTCAGTGGGCCCCGCTAGCGTCCGCGACATGATCATCGACTGCGACACCTGCACCCAGCGTGCGACAGCGTGCGCGGACTGCGTCGTGACCTTCCTGACCATCCCCGTGCGTGCCCCGGCCCCGGTCGCCGTGCCGGTCGGGGAGACGACGACAGGGGCGGTCGAGCTCGACGCCGCGGAGCAGCACGCCATCGGCGTGCTCGCGGCGTCGGGTCTCGTCCCGCCCCTGCGCCTGGTGCGCGCGGTGTGAGCCGTCAGTCGCGCGCGGGGCCGTCGTACAGCGCGTCGACCTCGCCCGCGAACGCCTTGAGCACCTCGTTGCGGCGGATGCTGAGCTTCGGCGTGAGGTAGCCGTTGGCGATCGTGAGGTCCGTGTCGAGGATCCGGTACTTGCGGACGGACTCTGCCCGCGACACCGCCTTGTTGGCCTTCTCGACCGCCTTGTCCAGCGACGCGAGGACGTCCGGGTCCGTGGCGGCCTCGGCGAGCGTCATCTCGGGCTTGCCGTGGGCCGCCAGCCACCCGGGAACGCCCTCGGGGTCGAGCGTCACCAGGGCGCCGATGAACGGGCGCTGGTCGCCGACCACGACCACCTGGCTGATCAGCGGGTGCGCACGGAGACGGTCTTCCAGCACGGCGGGCGCGACGTTCTTGCCGCCGGCGGTGACGATGATCTCCTTCTTGCGCCCGGTGATCCGCAGGTAGCCCTCGTCGTCGAGGGAGCCGAGGTCACCGGTGCGGAACCAGCCGTCGTGCATCGACTCCGCCGTGGCGGCGTCGTTGTTGTGGTAGCCGCGGAACACCTGGATGCCCTTGACCTCGATCTCGCCGTCCTCGGCGATGCGGACCCCGCTGCCGGGCAGGGGGAGCCCGACGCTGCCGATCTTGGTGCCGCGACCCGGGCGGTTGACCGTGGCCGGCGCCGTCGTCTCGGTCAGGCCGTAGCCCTCGAGCACGTTGAGGCCCAGACCGCGGTAGAAGTGACCCAGGCGCTCACCGAGGGGTGCGCCGCCCGAGATGGCCCAGCGCGCCTGACCGCCGAGCGCGTTGCGCAGGCGGTGCAGCACGAGGACGTCCGCCACCTTGTGCTGCAGGCGCAGCCACGGGCTGGGGCCGCGCGGGTTGTCGAGCGCGCGCGAGTAGACGATCGACGTCTTGGCGGCCCGCTGGAAGATCGAGCCCTTGCCCGACGCGGCGGCCTTCTGCTCGGCCGAGTTGTAGACCTTCTCGAAGACGCGGGGGACGGCGAGGATGAACGTCGGCCGGAACGACGCGAGGTCCTCGAGCAGGGTCACGGTGCTGGGGCTGTGGCCCAGGACGGCGCCGGCCGGGACGCAGAGCACCTCGATGAACCGGGCGAACACGTGCGCGAGCGGCATGAACAGGAGCGTCCGCGCGCCGGGCTCGCTGACCACCTCGTTGAGGTCGGCGACCGCGTTGACGGTGAGCTCGTAGAAGTTGCCGTGCGTGAGCTCGACGCCCTTGGGCCGACCCGTGGTTCCCGACGTGTAGATGATGGTCGCGACGTCCGAGAGCACCGCGAGCCCCCGGCGGCGCGTGATCTCGGCGTCGGGCGTCGACGCCCCGCCGGCCACGATCGCGTCGACGGCGCCGTCGTCCAGGACGAGGACCTCGCGCAGGTGCGGCGCGTCCGCACGGACCTCGTCGACGACCGCCGCGTGCGCGGCAGTCTCGACCACGAGCACCGAGACGTCGGCGTCGGTGAGGATCCACAGGACCTGCTCGGCCGAGGACGTCTCGTACAGCGGGACCGGCACGGCGCCGGCGGCCCAGACCGCCCAGTCCAGCAGCGACCACTCGTAGCGGGTGCGGGACATGATGCCGACGCGGTCGCCCGGCTGGATGCCGCGGGCGACCAGGCCCTTGGCCACGGCGACGATCTCGGCGTCGAACTCGCGCGCCGTCAGCGGGATCCAGGGGCCGTCCTGCTGCGTCTTGTGCTCGACGACGACGCGGTCGGGTGTCCCGGTGACACGCTCGGCGAGCAGGTCGTTGAGGTTGTTCGAGGGGTCGACCTCGAGACGCAACGGGGTGTGGAACTCGTCCATGCTGGCTCCAGTGACAGAGGGGCGAAGTGTGCCCCGAGGATACGGGACGCGCGGTGCCACCCAGGCAGCGCCCGAATGGGTACGCTCTGCGGCGGACCGGGTGCGGCGTCGCCGCTACGTGACGTCACGGGCGCGCGCGGCCGGATAGCGTGGGAGCCCGCACCGGACGGTAGCGAGCACGGTACGAGCGCGTAGGAGCACACACGAACATGCACGCCATCGGTGTGGACATCGGCGGGACGAAGATCGCGGCGGGTGTCGTCGACGAGGACGGCACGATCCTCGCCAAGACGCGTCGTGACACCGCGCCCGACGACGTCGCCGGTATCGACAAGGCCATCGCCGAGGTCTACCAGGAGCTGAGCGGCTCCTACGAGATCAACGCGATGGGCGTCGCCGCGGCCGGGTTCGTCTCCGCCGACCGGTCCTCCGTGCTCTTCGCGCCGAACATCGCGTGGCGCGACTACCCGCTGCGCCAGAAGGTCCAGGCGATCCTCGGCGACGACGACGTGAAGATCGTCGTGGAGAACGACGCCAACGCGGCCGGCTGGGCCGAGTTCCGGTTCGGTGCTGCGCGCGACGTCGACGACATGCTCATGCTCACCGTCGGCACGGGTCTCGGCGGCGCGATCGTCTCCAACGGTGAGCTCGTGCGCGGCGCCTGGGGCGTCGCGGCCGAGGTCGGGCACATGCGCGTGGTGCCCGGCGGCCACTACTGCGGGTGCGGTCACGAGGGGTGCTGGGAGCAGTACGCGTCGGGCAGCGCGCTGGTGCGCGACGCCCAGGCGACAGTGATCATCCAGCCCGAGCGCGCGGCCCGCCTGCTCCAGCTCGCGGGCGGCGACGTCGACAAGCTCACCGGCCCGCAGGTCACCCAGGCCGCCCAGGAGGGCGACCCGCTCGCCGTCGAGCTGCTCACGGAGCTAGGCCGTTGGCTGGGGGAGGGTGCCGCGTCGGCGACCGCCCTGCTGGACCCGGCGCTCATCGTCATCGGTGGCGGCGTCGCGGACGCCGGCGACCTCCTCCTCGCGCCGGCCCGCAACGGCTTCGCGGAGCAGCTCTCCGGTCGTGGGCACCGACCGGAGGCGACGATCGTCGTCGCGTCGATGGGCAACGACGCGGGCATGGTCGGTGCGGCCGACCTCGCGCGCATCTGACGGCGTGCCGGTCACGTCCGGCCGGGTCGGTCAGACGACGGCGCCGGTGTCGTGGTCGTCGGGGTCTCGACGGTGGGGCATCCGCCACACGAGAACCGCGATCCCGATGACGAACACCACGGCCGCGGCCTGCACGAGCGCGGCCGGGGCGTCCCGCCAGGCGACGAGCACCACGAGCAGGAAGATCGGCATGCCCGCCGCGGCGAACCACGCCATGGTGAGCAGCGGGTCACCGCCGAGGACCGGGCCGGGATCGGGCGGCACGAAGTGCGCCTCGGAGTCGACCGCGGCCTCCGCGTCGTCGTACTGCGACGTGCCGTCCCAGTCTCGTCCGCTGCGCTCCGGCGCCGGTGTGGTCGGTTCCTGGGCCGGGCGCACCACCCGACGCTCTGCCACCCACGGGGCCACGGGGAACGTCAGCCCGGTGCTGGGCGCCGTCGGTTCCGGCTCCGCGGGCTCCGGCGGGTCGTCCGTCCCGTCGTACCCGTCGAGCTCGCTCAGCTGGGCGACGATCGCCGCCCAGGCCTCGTCATCCGTGGGGGCCGCGTGATCGGGCACCTCGTCGGGCGTCGGCGGCGGGACGTCCGCGCCCGCCGGCGGGACGCCGTCGTCGGGGTCGTCGGGGCGAGGTGCCATAGGAGCACTCTAGAGTCGGACCGAGCAGTCGGGGTGGCACGTGCTCGGCCCGCCTGCCGCAGGGGGTCGTCGGGGTACGAGCACAGGGGCTCGGGTGGACGGACAGTCCGTGTGTCGGGTCGAGAGGTGAACCGTTGTTCTACTGGTTGATGAAGCGGATCTTCGTCGGTCCGCTGCTGCACCTGGTCTACCGGCCGTGGGTGCGGGGCGCGGAGAACGTGCCCGAGGAGGGCGCCGCGATCTTGGCGAGCAACCACCTCGCCGTGATCGACTCGTTCTTCCTGCCCCTGGTCCTCGACCGTGAGCTCGTGTTCATCGGCAAGCAGGAGTACTTCACGGGCTCGGGCATCAAGGGCCGGCTCACCGCGGGCTTCATGCGGGGCGTCGGCACGATCCCCGTCGACCGTGGCGGCGGCAAGGCGAGCGAGGCCGCGCTCCGCACCGGCTTGCGCCGGTTGGCCGACGGCGACCTGTTCGGCATCTACCCCGAGGGCACCCGCAGCCCCGACGGTCGCCTCTACCGCGGCAAGACGGGCATCGCGCGCCTCGCGCTCGAGTCCGGCGCCCCCGTGATCCCGGTCGCGATGGTGGGCACCGACGAGGCGCAGCCCCCCGGCCGGCGGATCCCGAAGGTCATGCGCATCGGCGTCCTCATCGGTGAGCCGCTCGACTTCAGCCGGTACCAGGGCATGGAGAACGACCGGTTCATCCTGCGGTCCGTCACCGACGAGATCATGTACGCCGTGATGAGCCTGTCCGGCCAGGAGTACGTGGACGTCTACGCGGCGACCCAGAAGGCGCGCATCGCGACCGGCCACCCGGCCGTCGCCGGCGACGCGGCCGACCACCTGCCCGCGGCTCCCGGCGGCCGTCCCGTGCCGGACGTCCAGGTTCCGGTCCCGCCCGAGGGCGAGTCGGAGACGTCAGTAGGATGACGCGGTCGGCCTGAGCGCCGACTTGGGGGCGCGCCGTCGCAACGTGCGCGCCGAGGGTGTCAACGAGAGGTGTTTCTCATGTCGGTTCGTCGCGTCGCCCTCCTCACCGCAGGTGGCTTCGCCCCGTGCCTGTCGTCCGCCGTCGGCGGGCTCATCGAGCGGTACACGGAGATCGCTCCCGACATCGAGATCATCGCGTACGAGCACGGCTACTACGGGCTGCTGCGTGGCGACAAGATCGTCATCGACGACGAGACGCGCGCGAAGGCCGGCATCCTGCACAAGTTCGGCGGCTCGCCCATCGGCAACTCGCGCGTCAAGCTCACCAACGCGGCCGACTGCGTGAAGCGCGGGCTGGTGAAGGAGGGCGAGGACCCGCTGCAGGTGGCGGCCGAGCGCCTCAAGGCCGACGGCGTCGACGTGCTGCACACCATCGGTGGCGACGACACGAACACGACGGCGGCCGACCTCGCGGCGTACCTGCACGACAACGGGTACGAGCTGACGGTCGTGGGGCTGCCCAAGACCATCGACAACGACGTGGTGCCCATCAAGCAGTCGCTGGGCGCCTGGACCGCCGCCGAGGAGGCCGCCGGCTTCGCCGCGAACATCATCGGCGAGCACCGCTCTGGCCCCCGCATGCTCATCGTGCACGAGGTCATGGGTCGGCACTGCGGGTGGCTCACCGCCGCCGCAGCGGCCGACTACCGCAAGTGGCTCGACACCCAGGAGTGGGTGCCGGGCATCGGCCTCACGCGCGAGCGCTGGGACATCCACGCCGTGTTCCTGCCCGAGCTCGCGCTGGACATCGACGCCGAGGCTGCGCGCCTCAAGCAGGTCATGGACGCGCAGGGCAACGTCAACATCTTCCTGTCCGAGGGCGCCGGCATGCACGAGATCGTCGAGCAGCTCGAGTCGTCCGGCACCGAGGTGCTGCGCGACGCGTTCGGCCACGTGCGGCTCGACACGATCAACCCGGGTCAGTGGTTCGCCAAGCAGTTCGCCGAGAAGCTGGGCGCCGAGAAGGTCATGGTGCAGAAGTCCGGCTACTACTCGCGCGCCGCGGCCGCGAACGCCGAGGACCTGCGGCTCATCAAGTCGATGACCGACCTGGCCGTCGAGTGCGCGCTGCGTGGCGAGTCCGGCGTCATCGGGCACGACGAGGAGCAGGACGACGTGCTGCGCGCCATCGAGTTCCCGCGCATCGCGGGCGGCAAGGCGTTCGACGTCTCGCAGCCCTGGTTCGGCGCGCTGCTCGAGGACATCGGCCAGCCCCTCGTCCCCGCGAGCCACTCATGAGCGTCGAGCCGGACCCGCAGGTCGTCGCGGGGCTGGACGCCTGGCGTTCGATGTCCGCGGTCCAGCAGCCGCGCTGGCCGGACGCGACCGCCCTCGAGGCCGTCACGACGCGCCTGTCCACGCTGCCGCCGCTGGTGTTCGCCGGCGAGGCGGACCACCTGCGTGCCCAGCTCGCCGCTGCCGGGCGGGGCGAGGCGTTCCTGCTCCAGGGCGGCGACTGCGCCGAGACGTTCGGCGAGGCGACGGCCGACAACATCCGCAACAAGATTAAGACGATCCTGCAGATGGCGGTCGTGCTGACCTATGGCGCCAGCCTGCCCGTCATCAAGATGGGCCGGATGGCCGGCCAGTACGCCAAGCCGCGCTCGTCCGACAGCGAGACGCGCGACGGGGTCACCCTGCCGGCGTTCCGCGGGGACATCATCAACGGCTACGAGTTCACGCCCGAGGCCCGCACGCCGGACCCGCAGCGCCTGCTCGAGGCGTACCACACGTCCGCGTCGACCCTGAACCTCATCCGCGCGTTCACCACGGGCGGCTTCGCCTCGCTGCTGCGTGTGCACGAGTGGAACCGCGGCTTCATGGCGAACCCCGCGTACTCCCGCTACGAGGAGATCGCGGCCGAGATCGACCGCGCCATCCGCTTCATGGCGGCCTGCGGCGCGGACTTCGACGCGCTGCGGTCGGTCGACTTCTTCGCGAGCCACGAGGGCCTGCTCCTCGACTACGAGCGGCCGCTGACCCGCATCGACTCGCGGACCGGCCTGCCGTACGACTGCTCCGGACACTTCGTCTGGATCGGTGAGCGCACCCGGCAGCTCGACGGCGCGCACGTGGACTACTTCTCGCGCGTGCAGAACCCGCTCGGCATCAAGCTGGGGCCGACGACGACGGGCGACGACGCGCTCGCGCTCATCGACAAGCTGAACCCGCAGGGCGAGGCCGGGCGCATCACCTTCATCACGCGCATGGGTGCCGGCAAGGTCCGCGACCTGTTGCCCGCGCTCGTCGAGAAGGTGACCGCCGACGGGCGACCCGTGACCTGGGTCTGCGACCCGATGCACGGCAACGGGATCACGTCCGCGTCCGGGTACAAGACGCGCCGGTTCTCGGACGTCATGGACGAGGTGGCCGGCTTCTTCGAGGTGCACCGCGGCCTGGGCACCGTCCCCGGCGGCCTGCACATCGAGCTCACCGGAGACGACGTCACCGAGGTGCTCGGCGGCACCGAGGAGATCGACGACGAGGGCCTGGCGCGGCGCTACGAGACCCTCGTGGACCCGCGGCTCAACCACCAGCAGTCACTGGAGATGGCCTTCCAGGTGGTGGAGCTGCTCCGCGCGTCCTGACGTCGCTGACCACGCCCCGGCCCGCCCCGTGCGGTCCGGGGCGTCGTCATCACCAGATGGTGACGACGACGGTGGAGCCCTTCGGTGCCTGCGACCCCGCCGCGGTGTCCTGGAAGCGGACCCGGTCGAGGATGCCGCCCAGGTACTTCTGCGCCTTGTAGATCAGCCCCGCGGCCTCGATGGCCTCCTTGGCGCCGGCGCCGTTCTTGCCGACGACGTCGGGCACGGTGACCAGCTCGGGGCCCTTGCTGACGGTGACCTTGATGACGTCGCCGCGGTGCCCCTCGGCGTTGGCCGCGGGGTCCTGGGCGATGATCAGCCCCTTGGCCACGTTGTCGTCGAACGCCTCCGTGGGTTCGAGCGTGAGCGCGTCCGGGCCGAGCTGTTCCGTGGCGTCCTCGAGGGTGGCACCGACGACGGACGTGATCGTCACGGGCGCACGACCGCTGGAGACCGTGAGGACGATCACGGCGTGGCGGAGGGTCTGCGCGCCCGGCTCGGCCGGGGAGCCGTCCGGGAGGGTCGCGCTGATGACCTTGCCGTTCTCGACGGTGTCGCTGAAGGCCGGGTCGGTGTACTCCGTCTCGAGGTCGGCAGCCTTCAGTGAGGCCTCCGCAGCGGCCTGCATCTCGCCGACCACACCGGCCGGGACCTGGACGTAGTCCGGGCCCTTGGAGATCGTGAACGTGACCGTGCCGTCCTTGCGGATGCGCTCGCCCTGGCCGGGGTCGGCCTTGAACACCTCGCCGACCGGTGCGGTGCCGTCGAACTCGGAGACCGGTGACGCGCCGAGGCCCGCGTTGCCGAGGATCTGTGTCGCCTGCGCCTCGTCCTGACCGAGGATCGTCGGGACGGTCGTGAACGCGCCAGGGCCCATCTGCAGGTACCACCACGCGGCGCCGCCGATCAGGGTGGCGAGGAGCGCGAGCAGGATGATCCAGCGCGCGCGGTGACGGCGCGGCGGCGCAGCCGGTGGGCCGCCCCGCAGCTCCGCCGCGCTGACGCCGAGGCCGATCGGCAGCGCGACGGTGGAACCGCGGCCGTCGCCGGTCTCGAGGAGCGTGGTCTCGTCCTGGTCGGGATCGGTCGCCGGCACGGCGAGGTCGTCCGCCTCGAGGTCCTCCTCCGACTCGGTCGGCTCGGCGTCCAGGTCCGTCTCGGCCGGGTCGGTGGCCGCGGGAAGGACGATGGAGGGTGCGACGTCGGCGTGGCGGGCGAGCGTTTCCTCGTCGAGCGCGGCGCGCGTGCGGCGCAGGAGCGCGAGCGCGGCTGCGGCGTCGACGGGGCGGTCGTCGGGGTCCCGCGCGGCGAGCGCCCGCACGGCGTCGTCGATCTCGATGGGGATCCAGTCGGCGAGCTCCGACGGTGCCGGCACGTCGTTGTTGACGTGCTGGAACGCGACCTGGATGGGCGTCTCGCCCGTGAAGGGCTGGCGGCCCGTGAGCATCTCGAAGAGCAGGATCCCGCAGGCATAGACGTCGGTGCGGGCGTCGCTGACCCCGCGGACCACGAGCTCCGGGGCCAGGTAGGCGACCGTGCCGAGCACCGTGCCGGTCGTGGTGGAGGTGACCTCGGTGACCGCGCGCGCGAGCCCGAAGTCGGCCAGCTTGACCCGGCCGTCGGTGGCCAGCAGGACGTTCTCGGGCTTGATGTCCCGGTGCACCAGGCCGACGCGGTGGGCCGCCGCGAGCGCGTCGAGCACGCTCTCGCCGATCCGCAGCGCGTCCCCGACGGTCAGCGCGCCGCGCTCGCCGATGTGCCGGCGCAGGTTGGCGCCGTCGATGTACTCCATCGTCAGGTAGCTGGTCTCGCCGTCGACGCCCTGGTCGTAGACGCCGACGAGCCCGGGGTGCGTGAGCCGGGCGGCGGTGCGGGCCTCGCGCCGGAAGCGGGCGACGAAGTCCGATCCGGACGTCCCCTCCGCCAGGTGGGCGTGCATGACCTTCAGCGCGACGTCCCGGTCGAGACGCCGGTCGACCGCCAGGTACACGGTCGCCATGCCGCCGCGGGCGATGCGGGACACGACCTCGTACCGGCTGTCGACCAGGCGGCCGACGAGCGGATCGGTGACGGTGGCTCCCACGCCAGGGAGTCTACGGTCGGCAGTGCTGCACGGCCCGCAGGCGCGACCTCAGTGGAAGCGCGTCATGTGGGTCTGGACGTTGGCGACATATCGCCGGGTGTCCGCGAACATGCCGTTCCGCTGCACCGACGTCGCGCCCTGGTAGTACCCGGCGATCGCGGTCGGCAGGTCGGGGGCGTTCGACACGAGCGCGCGCAGGATGGCGACGCCCGCCGTCACGTTGTCGTCGGGGTCGACCAGGTTGAGCCGGCGCCCGACGAGGTCCGAGGCCCACGAGCCCGAGCTCGGGATGACCTGCATGGTGCCGATGGCGTTCGCGGGGGAGACGACGGCGTGGTTGAAACCCGACTCCTGGAACGCGATCGCCTGTGCGAGCGCCGGGTCGACGCCCATCGCCCGTGCCGTCGCGGTGATCTTGGCCTGCATGGTCGCCTTCGACGGCACGCCCGAGGCGCGCAGCGTCGCCAGGTTGGCGTTGGCGGCGGCCACCACGGCCTCGGAGTACGTGCGGCCCTCGAACGTGTTGCCGACGGCCGCGGGGGCCGCGACCGGGACCGGGATCGCGAGCGTCTGACCGATCCGGATCATTGCGCGGGAGTCCAGACCGTTCGCGGCGACGATCGCGGCGACGGTGGTGCCCTTCGCGGCGGCGATCCCGATGACGGTGTCGCCCGAGCGGACCGTGTAGGCGATCGAGCTGGTGGACTGCGCGGGTGCCGCCGCGGCCGCGGCGGGTGCCGGTGCGGCGGCCGGTGCCGAGCCGCCGGGGATCGTCAGGGTCTGGCCGATGCGGATCAGGGCGCGCGAGTCGAGTCCGTTGGCGGCGACGATCGCCGGCACGGACGTGCCGAGCCTCGCGGCGATGCGGCCGACGGTGTCGCCCGACACGACGGTGTACGAGCTCGCGGCGGGGGCGGACGCCGGAGCCGGCGCGGCGGCCGGTGCCGCGGACGACGCCGAGGGGATGGTGAGCACCTGGCCGATCCGGATGCGGGCGGCGTTGCCCAGGGCGTTGGCGCGCGCGATCGCGGCGACGGTGGTCCCGCTCCGGAGGGCGATGTGGCTGACCGTGTCGCCGGAACGGACGGTGTAGCTGTCGTCGGCGTGCGCGGCGCCCCCGCTCGTGGTCACGGCGACGGCGGCGAGCGCCAGGGTCGCGCCGGTCCCGGTGGCGACGCGGCGCAGCCCGTCGGTGCGGGCGGTGGCGTGCTGCGGCATGGTGACCTCTGGTGCGAAAGTGAACGGATGGGGCCTGTGTGACTGGTGTGACAGAATGCGAACGTAGCCGAATACCTCTGGTGTGGAAAGCGCGCGGGGGAATTGCGCCGGTGTAATTCCCGATTGCGTACTCTTGTCGGGTGAACGATTCCTCAGATGCCCTCGACCGACTGGTCGACGAGTGGCTCACGGTCCCGGATGTCGCCGAACGGATCGGCCTCGACGCGTCGAAGGTCCGCCGCATCGTGCAGGAGCGTCGGCTCGTCGGCACCCGTCGGGGCGACCCGCGAGTGTTCTCGATCCCCGCGGCGTTCCTGGTGCCGGGCCACCTGGCCAACCCCGCTCAGCCGACCCATCCCGTCGCCGACCAGCCGTGGACCGTCCTCGCATCCCTGCAGGGCACGTTGACGGTGCTGTCGGACGCCGGGTTCTCCGACGAGGCCGCCATCGAGTGGCTCTTCACGCCGGACGCCTCCTTGCCGGGGACACCGATCGACGCGCTGCGCGCGGGCCGCAAGACCGAGATCCGTCGACTGGCCGCCGCCGAGCTCTGAGAGACGGTCGACCCGCCCGCTGGCTCAGGCGTGGCGGTCGACCGCGGCGTGCGCCAGGCCGATCAGCTGCGCGCGCGCCGGATCCGGCCACGGCGCGCCGTCCATCAGCGCGAAAGCGCGGCCGGCGAGGTCGTCGATGAGCGCCTCGACCTCGTCGGGCGCGCCCGTGCCCCGGATCGCGTCGGCGAGGACGGCGACGTCGGACTCCGTGAGTGAGCGGTCGCCGAGGCGGTCGCGCAGCAGCTTCACGGTGGCGTCGTCGGAGCGCCCGCGGGCCCCGGCGACCGCCCGCGCGGTGAGCACGGTCCGCTTCCCCTCGCGCAGGTCGTCCCCGGCCGGCTTGCCGGTGGTCGCCGGGTCACCGAACACCCCGAGCAGGTCGTCGCGGAGCTGGAACGCCTCGCCCAGCGGCAGGCCGAGCGACCGGCAGCTCTCGAGCTCCGCCTCGCCCGCGTCGGCGAGCGCCGCGCCGAGGACGATCGGGTGCTCGACGCTGTAGCGCGCGGCCTTGGCGCGGATGACCTCGCGGGCGCGCGCCTCGTCGCTCGCCGGATCGTCGCCCCACGGCAGGGCCTGTGCCAGGACGTCGAGGTACTGCCCCACGGTGACCTCGGTCCGCATGAGGTCGAACACGACCCGAGCACGCTCGGCGCGGGCGAGCGGCTGCAGCGCGAGGGCGCCCGCGAACTCCTGCTCGCTGGCGATGAGCGTGAGGTCGCCGAGCAGGATGGCGGCGGACATGCCGAACCGGTCGGCATCCCCGGTCAGCCCGTGGCGGGCGTGCAGGCCGGCGAACGCGCGGTGCGCGGCGGGAAAGCCGCGCCGGGTGTCGGAGTCGTCCATCACGTCGTCGTGGAAGAGCGCCGCGGCCTGGAAGAGCTCCAGCGCCGCCCCGACGCGCAGCACGGCATCGGCCTCCTGCGTCCCCGGCACGCCGCCGTGCGCCCGCCACGACCAGTAGCAGAAGGCCGCGCGCAGGCGCTTGCCGCCCGTGAGGATCTGGGCGACGGCGTCGGCGAGCACGTCCGCGTCGTCGCTCGCCGCGGCGAGCACGGTGCGCAGCTGAGCGACGTGGCTGGTCAGCAGCGCGTCGATGCGGGGTCGGACGTCCTCGACGTCGACGAGGGCGGGGGTCGCGGCGCTCACGCGGGCAGCCTACGGCGCCGCTGCTCGCACCCGCCCGCCGAGCGTCAGGGTGCGCTCGTCGTCCCGGTCGAGGATGCCGACGACGAGGAGCTCGGAGCCGTCGCCGCGCGAGAACGTCGACTGCGCGGCGAGGCCGGGTTCCGGTGCGGGCGGCGTGGCCTCGGCGAACCCGGCGACGATCAGCGGCGCCCGGACGGCGGCGAGCAGGCCCGCGGCGTCCTGGCCCGTCCGCAGGTTGAGGCTGATCTCCGTGAGGTCCGTGCCCTCGACCGGTTCCGCCGAGGACACGAGCACCACCGCACCGTCGGGCACCGGCACCAGCGCGGCGGGGAACCCGGGGGCCAGCTCGCCGACGGCCGAGTGCGTGCTGTCGTCGTCGGTCAGCAGCGTCTCGGTCGGCGTCGGGGCCGGGGTGGCGAGGGCGACCGCGCTGCCCGAGGGCGTCTCCCGGCCGGGCTCGCTGGTCGTGCACGCAGCGGCCGACGCGCCGACGACGAGTGCGACGACGACGGCGGCGACGCCGGATCGGGCGCGCGCGCGGGAGGGCGCTGGGCGAGGCATCGGGTCAGGTTAGCCGTCCGGCGCAGCGCCTCGAGCCGACCACATGCCCCGCGGCCGGCCCTCCCGTGCACAGAACCGAGGGTGCACGTCCCGGGCGCTACGCCGGTCGGGTGGGCTGACGCCATGCAGACGACGACGCTCCGGGTGAGCGAACCTCAGGAGATCCTCGCGCTCGTGCCGCACCGGCTCGGCTTCCGGCCGCGGGACAGCGCCGTCGTGGTGAGCCTTCGACCACCACGAGGCGTGGTGGGGCTGGTCGTCCGCGTCGACCTGCCGCACCTCGCGGACAGCACCGACGGGCCGGCGCTGGCACGCGCGCTCGTCTCGGTCCTCGACCGGGATGCCGCGGGTCACGCCATCCTCGTCATCTACGCCGACCGGGACCCGCGCGGTGAGGACGGTGCTGCCCAGCGCGCCGCGCGCCACTTTCGCGAGGCCGCGGCGGCGCCGTTCGGCGAGGTCCTCGTCTGGGTCGTGACACCGGAGGGCTATCTCGCCCTCGACTGCTCGGACGACTGCTGCCCGCCCGGTGGACGGCCCCTGCGTGACCTCGACGCGACTCAGGTCGGCGCCACGCTCGTGCTCGCCGGCTCGGCCGTCGCCGACTCGAGGGAGGACATCGCCCGGATCCGTCCCGTGCACGGCGAGGTCCGCCGGTCGGTCGCCCGGGTGCGGCGCCGCTGGGAGCGGCGCAGGGCCGACGCGCTCGTCGCCGGGCCGGACGAGGTCACGCGCTGGCGGCAGGACTCGCTCGTCGCCTGGCGGACTGCCGTGGCCCTGGTGACGGCTGACGGGCCCGGGTCCGGTGGCGCACCGTGGGGCCGCCTGGAGGCAGGCCTCGCCGACACGCGGGTGCGCGACGGCGTCCTGGTGACCCTCGTCCCCGGGACGCGGGACCTCGCCGAGCGGTGCGTCCGGGGTCAGGGGCCGTCGCCGGAGCTCGACGCCGAGCTCGGGGGCGCCATGTCCCTGATCATCGACCCGCGCCGCGGCGTGGTTCCTCCGGAACGGGCGACCGCGGTCCACGAGGCGGTCCTCGAGGCCGTGGTCGCTCGCGGGCGCGCCGGAGCCCAGGCGCCGGCCCTGACTCTGCTGGCGCTGCTCGCGTGGTGGCGCGGGGACGGCGCGCGCGCTCGCGTGCTGGTCGACGGGTCCCTCGACGCCGAGCCCGACTACCGGCTGGCCGAGCTGCTCGACGACGCGCTGCGGGCCGCGATCCCGCCCGGTTGGGTCCGCCACGTCGACTGACCTGCGACGAGATCCCCCCGGTGCGCTCGTCGCGGCCCCCGCCCTCCGGTAGCGTCACGGTCACGGCGGCGTTGCCGCGGGACGAGGGGAGGACCGATGGGCATCGTGGTCGGCTATCTGGCCACTCCGGAAGGTCGGGCGGCCCTCGAGGCGGCGATCAAGGAGGCGCGGCAGCGTGACGTCCGGGTAGTGGTCGTCGTGAGCGCGCGACCCGACGAGCCGGAGGAGCAGCGACGTGCGGTCGAGGAGGAGCTCGACCGGGTCCGTGGGAACCTCGCCTCGGCGGGGGTGGACCACGAGGTCCGGCTGCTGAGCGGCGGAGACGTCGCGGACGACCTCATCGCGACGGCGGAGGAGGTCGGTGCGCAGCTGGTCGTCCTGGGCCTGCGCCGGCGGAGCCCGGTGGGCAAGCTGATCCTCGGCGCGAACGCGCAGCGTGTGCTCTTCGACGCCCCGTGCCCGGTGCTCACGGTCAAGCCTGGTCCCGCCTGACGGCCCTCCACGTCTGCATGATGGTCGCTGCAGTCTCGTCGTGCGGCCGTTCGAGCGCGCGGGAATCTCTGGTCCCTCCCGTTCGTTGAGCACGAGGACCCCCTGAGAGCCGTCCCTGACGGGCATGTCGTCGTGCCCATGATCGCGCCGAGCGGTCCACGGGGTCGTTACAATGTCTATCTACCTCCCGGCCCCGTTCCGGGTGTCGCGCTGCCGAAAGGTCGTTCGTGTCGTCCCAGACCCCGCATCCCGCTCTTCCGCGTGAGTTCGAGCACCCTGCTCTCCAGGACCTCGTCCTGCGTGGGCGCACCCACGGCACCGTGGGCGCCGAGGAGCTGCGCACCGCGTGCGAGCAGGCAGACGTGCAGGACGCCAAGCGTCTGCGCGCCGTGGTCCGTGGGCTCGCGACCGCCGGCATCGGCGTGCGTGAGCCGGCCGCCGCCGCCGCACCCGCTCGCGCCGTCGCCGCCGCCGTCACCCGCTCATCGGCCAAGGCCGTCGCGAGCGCCGACGAGGCGCCGGCGGCACCCGCCAAGGCCCCGCGCGCCGCGGCAGCCAAGACGACCGCTGCCAAGACGACGGCCGCCGCCAAGCCCGCCGCGGCGAAGACTGCCGTCGCGAAGACGGCCGCCGCCAAGAAGGCCGGCGCCACGGCCGCCGGAGCAGAGCCCGCCGAGGACGAGGTCGTCGAGGGCGAGGAGATCGACATCGAGGCGATCGAGGAGGTCGTCGTCGAGGCCGTCGAGGTTGTCGAGGACACCGCAGCGGACGCCGACGACGACGACTCCGAGGACGGCGACGAGAAGAAGCCGGCGGCCAAGGAGGAGGAGTCCGAGGACAGCGGCTTCGTCTACTCCGACGCGGACGACGACGACGCTCCGGCGCAGCAGGTCGTCACGGCCGGCGCCACCGCGGACCCCGTCAAGGACTACCTCAAGCAGATCGGCAAGGTCGCGCTGCTGAACGCCGAGCAGGAGGTGGACCTCGCCAAGCGGATCGAGGCCGGCCTGTTCGCCGAGGAGCGGCTGAACGCGGGCATCACGATGGAGCCCAAGATCAAGCGCGAGCTCGAGTGGATCGCGAACGACGGTCGTCGGGCCAAGAACCACCTGCTCGAGGCCAACCTGCGCCTCGTCGTCTCCCTGGCCAAGCGCTACACGGGCCGCGGCATGCTGTTCCTGGACCTGATCCAGGAGGGCAACCTCGGTCTGATCCGCGCCGTCGAGAAGTTCGACTACACCAAGGGCTACAAGTTCTCGACGTACGCGACGTGGTGGATCCGTCAGGCCATCACGCGCGCCATGGCCGACCAGGCCCGCACCATCCGCATCCCGGTGCACATGGTCGAGGTCATCAACAAGCTCGCCCGCGTCCAGCGGCAGATGCTCCAGGACCTGGGCCGCGAGCCCACGCCCGAGGAACTCGCCAAGGAGCTCGACATGACCCCCGAGAAGGTCGTCGAGGTCCAGAAGTACGGTCGCGAGCCCATCTCGCTGCACACGCCGCTCGGTGAGGACGGCGACAGCGAGTTCGGCGACCTCATCGAGGACTCCGAGGCCGTCGTGCCCGCGGACGCCGTGAGCTTCACGCTCCTGCAGGAGCAGCTGCACCAGGTACTCGACACGCTCTCGGAGCGCGAGGCGGGCGTGGTGTCGATGCGGTTCGGCCTGACGGACGGGCAGCCCAAGACGCTCGACGAGATCGGCAAGGTCTACGGGGTCACGCGCGAGCGGATCCGGCAGATCGAGTCGAAGACCATGTCGAAGCTGCGCCACCCGTCGCGCTCGCAGGTCCTGCGCGACTACCTGGACTGACAGGCACCACGAAGGCCCGGACCGGAAGGTCCGGGCCTTCGTCGTACCCGCGTCCGCGAGGTGTTCACCCACGCCCCAGGAGCCGTACCTGCGTGCGATCTTCGGCTTCATCGGCACCACCGACGTCGAGTTCGTGAGCGCGCAGCCGACGGACGCGTCCCCGACCCTGCGCGAGGCGGCCCTGGCGGGTGCGGTCGACCGGGCCCGTGCGCTGGCGATGCGCGCCGACTGGGCGGGCTCACGTCCGACCGGGTCGAGACGCTGCGGGCGGCCTCGTAGAAACAATCCGTAAGTATTGACTAACGGTTAGTCGCGGCTGACGATAGGAGGGTCAGTCCGACCGACCGGAGGTGGATCATGGGCAGTCCCGTCATGTGGTTCGAGATCACGAGCAAGGATCCCGACCGTGCGCGCACGTTCTACACGCAGCTGTTCGGCTGGACGGGGGAGGCGCCGCCCGAGCTCGGCGGGTACACGCTCATCGACACGGGCGCGCCCGCCGAGACGGTCGGTGGCGGCATCGGCGCCGCGGACCCGGACGGCCTCCCGCCGGGGATCCTGCTGTACGTCCGGGTCGAGGACCTCGGTGCGACCCTGGCCAGGGCGGAGGAGCTGGGCGGATCGACGCTGACGCCGCCGACCGAGCTCCCCGCGGACAACGGAAGCATCGCGGTGCTCGCCGACCCGGAGGGGCATGCGGTAGGACTGTGGGCGTGAGCCAGACAGACACGGTCCTGCGCGCGCTCGCCGAGCCGCGGCGCCGCGAGATGCTCACGCTGCTGGCCCACGACGAGCTCCCCGTGGGCCGGCTCGCGGAGGCCTTCGACGTGACCCGCTCCGCCGTGAGCCAGCACCTCAAGGTGCTCGAGGACGCGGGACTCGTGACGCGCCGCAGCGCGGGCACGCGCAACTTCTACCGGTCGCGGCCCGAGGGGCTGGCCGGGCTGCGGTCCTATCTCGACGAGACGTGGGCGGCGTCGCTCGACGTGGCGCGGCGGCTCGTCGAGGTCGAGGTCGGCGTCCTCGACCCCGACGGTACCGAGAGAGACGACCGTGCGACGGCCTGAGCTCGCCCTCGCCGCCCCGCCGGTGCACCAGGCCACGACGGTGCGCGCCGACGTGGCCAGGACCTTCGACGTCTTCGTCCGCGAGATCGGGGTCTGGTGGCCGGTCGAGCCGTTCTCCTCCGGCGGCGACCGGGTGCGGGACGTGACGATGGAGCAGCGCCTCGGGGGGAGCGTCGTCGAGACCTGGGACGACGGGACCACGCGCGAATGGGGCCGGCTCGTCGCGTGGGACCCGCCGCACGGCTTCACCATGTCGTGGTTGCTCACCCCCGAGCCGACGGAGGTCGAGCTGAGCTTCCGGGCCCTCGGCGCCGCGCTCACCCGCGTCTCGGTGGAGCACCGGGGGTGGGAACGGATGACCGAGGAGCAGCTCGGCGGCGCGTGCGCGCTGCCGGAGGGGTACCGCGGCGGCTCCTACGTGCGCGGCTGGGGCATGATCTTCGACCGGCTGGTCGCGCACGTCGACGCGGGGTCGTCGTGAGCGAGGTCAAGTACGTCGTCCTCTACGAGTCCGGACCCGAAGTACTCTCGCTGGCTCCCGTGCACATGGAGGCCCACACGGCGCATTACCTGGACTTCGCCACGCGGGGTCTGCTCACGGCGATCGGCACGTTCGAGCGGCCCGAGGCGAACGGGTCGATGTGCGTGCTGGTCAGCCGCGAGGCCGCGGAGCAGTTCGCCGCGACGGACCCGTTCGTCGTCAACGGCGTGGTGCGGTCGTACCGCGTGCTCGCCTGGAAGGACGTGCTGGCCTGACGGACGAGGCCCGGACCATCAGGTCCGGGCCTCTTCGCCGTCGTGGGTGGTGCCGTGGCGTCAGCTCGCGGCGCCCGCACCTGCTCCGTGCTCGGCCAGCAGGCGGTCGGTCTCGTCCTGCACGTGGGTCGCCAGCTCGGCGAACTTCGGCGCGTGCTCGCGCGCGTGGTGCGCGCAGAAGAGGAGCTCTCCCACCGGGAGGACAACTCGGACATAGGCCTGTGCGCCGCAGCGGTCGCAGCGGTCGGCCGCGGTCAGTGGATGCGTCATGGTCCCGGTCACGAATACATAGAACCATCCCGGCCGCGGATCCATCGCACCCGGAGAGGGTGGTTCGCTCACCGCGTAGCGGACTGTAACCGGCCCGCAACACGGCCGTTGCCGGCGGCATGGTGCCGCCGGGCTGTCAGGCCCGACGACTACCATCAGGGCCGTGACGACGACCTCCTCGCAGTCCGGCTACACCGCCCGGCACCTGTCCGTGCTGGAAGGGCTCGAGGCGGTGCGCAAGCGCCCGGGCATGTACATCGGCACGACCGACAGCCGCGGTCTGATGCACTGCCTGTGGGAGATCATCGACAACTCGGTCGACGAGGCCCTCGGCGGCCACGGTGACCGCATCGAGATCGTGCTGCACGCCGACGGTTCCGTCGAGGTGCGCGACAACGGCCGCGGTGTGCCGGTCGACGTCGAGCCCAAGACGGGCCTGACCGGCGTCGAGGTCGTGTACACCAAGCTGCACGCGGGCGGGAAGTTCGGTGGCGGCTCCTACGGTGCGTCGGGCGGCCTGCACGGTGTCGGTGCCTCCGTCGTGAACGCCCTGTCCGCCCGGCTCGACGTCGAGGTCGACCGCAACGGCCGCACGCACACCATGACGTTCCGGCGCGGTGAGCCGGGGACGTTCGACGACCGCGGCGGCATCGGACCGGACAGCCCCTTCGAACCGTTCGTGTCGGGCTCCGAGCTGGCCGTGGGCGCCAAGGTCGCCCGCGCCCGCACCGGCACGCGCGTCCGCTACTGGGCGGACCCGCAGATCTTCCCCAAGACGGCCGTGTTCGGATACGACGAGCTGGTCACGCGCGCCCGCCAGACGAGCTTCCTGGTCCCCGGCCTGACGCTGGTGGTCCGGGACGAGCGCGGCATCGCGGGCACCCCGGGCGCCGACGGGCCGCACGAGGAGACGTTCCTGCACAGCGGCGGTGTCGTCGACTTCGTCGACCACCTGGCGCCGGACACGGCCGTGACGGACACCTGGCACCTCACCGGGTCGGGCACGTTCACCGAGACGGTGCCGGTGCTCGACGACCGCGGGCACATGACCGCGCAGGAGGTGTCTCGGACCTGCGAGGTTGACATCGCGATGCGGTGGGGTACCGGCTACGACACCGAGGTGCGCAGCTTCGTCAACATCATCTCGACGCCCAAGGGCGGCACGCACCTGGCCGGGTTCGAGGCGGGTCTGCTGCGCACGATGCGCAAGGCGGTCGACGCGAACGCCCGGAGGCTCAAGATCTCGGCGCGCGACACCTCGGAGCGGATCGAGAAGGAGGACGTGCTCGCCGGGATGACGGCGGTGGTCACCGTCCGGCTGGCCGAGCCGCAGTTCGAGGGCCAGACGAAGGAGGTGCTGGGCACCGGACCGGTCCGCGCCATCGTCGCCAGGGTGCTCGACACCGAGCTCGGCGCGATCTTCGTCTCGCCGAAGCGCGACCACAAGGCGCACTCGTCGCTGTTGCTCGACAAGGTCGTCGGGGAGATGCGCGCCCGGCTCTCCGCGCGCAAGCAGAAGGAGATCTCGCGGCGCAAGAACGCGCTCGAGACGTCCTCGCTGCCCGCCAAGCTGGCCGACTGCCGCAGCGACGACGTCGAGCGCAGCGAGCTGTTCATCGTCGAGGGCGACAGCGCGCTCGGCACGGCCAAGCTGGCCCGCAGCTCGGACTTCCAGGCGCTGCTGCCCATCCGCGGCAAGATCCTCAACGTCCAGAAGGCGTCCATCACGGACATGCTGAAGAACGCCGAGTGCGCCGCGATCATCCAGGTGGTCGGTGCCGGGTCGGGTCGCTCGTTCGACCTGGAGGCCGCGCGCTACGGGAAGATCGTGCTGATGACGGACGCCGACGTGGACGGCGCGCACATCCGCACCCTGCTGCTCACGCTGCTGTTCCGGTACATGCGCCCGCTGGTGGAGGCCGGTCGGGTCTACGCAGCCGTGCCGCCGCTGCACCGCATCGAGGTCATCGGCGGTGGCGGGCGCAAGAACGAGTACGTCTACACGTACTCCGAGGCCGAGCTGGCGGCGACGCTGAAGAAGCTCGACCGGGCGGGCAAGCGCTACAAGGACGACATCCAGCGCTACAAGGGCCTGGGCGAGATGGACGCCGACCAGCTGGCGGAGACGACCATGGACCCGCGGCAGCGCACGCTGCGCCGGGTGACGGTCGAGGGGGCCCAGCGGGCCGAGGAGATCTTCGAGCTGCTCATGGGCTCGGACGTCGCGCCGCGCAAGGACTTCATCGTGGCCGGCGCCGAGGGACTGGACCGCAGCCGCATCGACGCGTGAGTCGGGACGGTCGCCTCAGACCGCCGGGTCGTCGAACAACCGCAGCTCCTCCTCGTCGGGAGGCTGGAAGAGCGACGCCCACGTCTCGAGGTGCTCGCGCGTGATCGGTGCGGCGCTCCACTCGCCCGCGGCGGTGCGCGCGTCGGCTCGCCGGACGAGCTCGTCGATCGGCGCGGAGAGGTAGTGCAGCTCCACCTCGGCTCCGAGGGCGCGCGACCCGAGCCGCTTCTCGTCCCTCTCTGCCCGGGCCCAGTGCCCCCACTCCAGGACGACGCTCTGACCCTGCCGGAGCAGCTCCTGCGTGAGGTCCCACAACAAGGCCTCGACACGCACGCGAAGGTCGTCGTCCCACACGTCGCCGCCGAGTCGGGTTACCCAGGTGTCCTTGTCGAGCCGGATCGCGGGCAGCTGGGCGGCCAGCCGACGGGCGAGCGTGGACTTGCCCGACGCCGGCAGTCCACAGATCAGCACGAGGCGGGCAGGGGACGTCGACACGCGAGCCATCGTGCCCGTTCCGGCGGGCGGAGAACCGTCTTTTCGGTTGCCGTCACGGGGGCGCCGCGGGGATGGTGGTCGTCGTGACCACCACCGATCTCGCGCCCATCGCCGTGCGCGCCGCCGCGCCCGCCGACGCACCCCTTCCGACCGGCACGCCCGGCCTCACGTGGCGTCCGCTCACGCGGGACGACGTGGCGGCACTCACCAGGCTCCTCGGGGCGGTCGAGGAGGCCGACGGCGCGCCGTACCGGACCTCCGCCGAGGAGATCGACGAGGAGTTCGACGGCGACTGGAAGGACCCCGCGCGCGACACGCTCGCGGGGGTCGACGCCGACGGCGTCATCCGGGCCTACGCGCGCGCGAACCAGCCGCCGGGCGACGTGCGGGTCGTCCGGGCCTTCCTCGACGGCGCCGTCGACCCGCTGTGGCGCGGGCAGGGGATCGGGCGCCAGGTGCTCGCCTGGGAGGTCGCGCGGGGTCGTCAGCTGCTCGCCGCGTCGGGCAAGGAGCTCCCGGGACGCCTCGCGGCGTTCACCGACGACGGGGCCGAGGCGACCGTCCGGCTGCTGCGGGCGGGCGGGTTCACGGCGGCACGGTTCTACGCCGAGATGCGGCGCCCCCTGGACGTCGAGCTCCCCGTGATCGAGGTGCCCGACGGGCTGAGCATCGTGCCGTGGAGCGCGGAGCTGGACGACCCGGTGCGGCTCGCGCACAACGAGGCGTTCGCCGACCACTGGGGGAGCGAGCCGCGCACGGCGCAGGACTGGGCGCAGGGGCGCAGCATGTTCGCCCCGGCGTGGAGCTTCGTGGCGGTCGACGACGCGACGGGCGAGGTGGCCGGGTACCTCGTGTCGGGTCGGTACGAGCACGACTGGCCGGTGATCGGCTACAAGGCCGGCTACACCGAGCTGCTCGGCGTGCGGCGCGCGTGGCGGGGCAGGCGGCTCGCGCCGGCGCTGCTGGCCACCGTGATGGCGGCGTATCGGGCCGACGGCATGGACATGGCCGAGCTCGGCGTCGACACCGCGAACCAGTCCGGGGCGCACCGGTTGTACGAGGGCCTGGGGTACGCCGTCTTCCACAGCTCGACGATGTTCTCGATCGAGCTCTGAGCACGCGCGCCGAACCGTCTCGCCTGGGCGCCCGCGCGGGTTAGCATCGGCGCGGCGGGACGACGAGGTCCGGCCGTTTTCTTCGCCGGACGAGGACGTCCGGCCTCGAGGAGGTCGCCGTGGGACGCTCGTTGTCCATGGCCGCGCGCACGTGGGTCGCGGTCTTCGTCGTGCTGGTGCTCGTGCAGCTCACCGCCGAGTGGACGGGGGCGCAGGATGTCGCCCGGGTCGCCCAGTGGCTGCTGATGCCCGCGCTCGCCGCGGTGGTGGCCTCCGCAACCCGCTGGCCCCGGGGTCACCTCGTGACGTGGGTGCTGGTCGCGCTCGGGTTCTCGTGGCTCGGGGACCTGGTGCCGTCCCTGGTCGCCGACGATGCCGCGTTCCTCGTGATGGTCGGCTTCTTCCTGCTCGCGCAGGTGGCCTACGTCGTGGCGTTCGCCCCGCACGTCCGGCGCTCCGTGATCTACCGCCGCCCGCTCCTGCTGCTGTCGTACGCGGCGGTGCTCGTCGGGCTCGTCGCCGCCTGCGCGCCCGGCGCCGGGAGCCTGCTGGTGCCGGTCGCGATCTACGGCGGCGTGCTGACGGCCATGGCCGTGCTCGCCACGGGGCTCGGCCGCCTCGCGACGGTCGGCGGAGCGATCTTCCTGCTCAGCGACAGCCTCATCGCCCTCGACGCGTTCGTGCCGTCGTGGGACCTCGCGGAGCAGGGCTTCTGGGTGATGCTGACGTACGTCGTCGGTCAGGGCCTGCTGGCGTCAGCGGTGATCGTCCGGAACGCCGCCGAGCGCCGCGCGCCGGCACCGCGGCCGGTCCGCACCTACGTCCAGCGGCCGCCGGTGCCGGACAACGTGGTCGCCCTGGTCTGACGCGGCGGCCTCAGCCGATCGCGTGCACCGGTGCCGCCAGCGCGGTGCCGGACATGTCCCGACGAGGGTCGAGGGGTGGCAGCTCGACCGGCTGTCCGGCGGTGCCGGTCGCCCACGCCGGTGCCGCACCTACCCACGCGAGGATGAGCGCGTCCTCGTTGCGCAGGAACCGGTGGGCCCGGACCCCGCCCGTCGCGCGCCCCTTGCCGGGGTAGACCTCGAACGGGGTGACCTTGGCCGAGCCCGCCTGGGTGCCGGGCAAGGCCCCGGAGGCACCGGCGACGGTGACGACGACCGCGCTCGTCAGCTGGTCGGCCCGGACGGCGCCGAAGGCCACCACTCGCTGGCCGGCGGCGAGCTTGATGCCCGCCATGCCGCCCGCGGCCCGGCCCTGCGGCCGCACGGCGGACGCGGGGAAGTGCAGCAGGGAGGCGTCGGAGGCGACCAGCACCAGCTCGTCGGTGTCGGTGACGGCGGCGACGCCGACCACCTCGTCGCCGTCCTTGAGAGAGATCGCCTCCCACGCGTCGCGGTTGCCGGGCACGTCGCCCGACGAGACCCGCTTGACGGTGCCCTGCACGGTGGCGAGGGCCAGCGTCGGGGCGTCCGCTGCGAGCGAGGTGAGCCCGACGACGCGCTCGCGGGGCAGCAGGGTCACCACCTCGCCGAGGGGCACGCCGCCGGACAGCGACGGCGCACCGTCGGTGGGGGGCAGGCCCGGCAGGTCCAGCACCGAGACGCGCACGATGCGGCCCTGGGAGGTCACCATGCCGATCTCGGCGCGCGCGGTCGCGGCCACCGCCGCCGAGACGACGTCGTGCTTGGCGCGGCGGGCACCCTCGACGCGGGGCGGCAGGTCCGCCGACGCCGTCCGCGCCAGCAGGCCCGTGCCGGACAAGAGGACCCAGCAAGGGGTGTCGGCGATCTCGAGCGGAGCGGCGGCGCCGCGGGCGGCGGGGGCTCCGGTGATCGATGTGCCGCCGGCCGACTCGAGCAGGATCGTGCGGCGCGGCGTGCCGTAGGTCGCGGCCACCTCGGCCATCTCGTCGGAGACCAGCGCGCGCAGCCGGGCGTCGTCAGCCAGGATCTCGCGCAGCTCCGCGATCTCCTCGGCCAGCTGCTGCTGCTCCTTCTCCAGCTCGATCCGCGAGAACTTGGTCAGGCGGCGCAGCCGGAGCTCGAGGATGTACTCGGCCTGCGGCTCGGACAGGTCGAACACGCTGCGCAGGCGGGCGCGGGCCGCGTCCGCGTCGTCGGACGTGCGGATGACCTGGATGACCTCGTCGATGTCGACGATCGCGACGAGCAGGCCCTCGACCAGGTGCAGGCGCTCGAGCCGCTTGGCCAGCCGGTACTCGGAGCGGCGGCGGACCACGACCAGGCGGTGCTCGACCCACACGACGAGCAGCTCGCGCAGGCCGAGCGTGCGGGGCTGGCCGTCGACGAGCGCGACGTTGTTGATGGAGAACGAGTCCTCGAGCGGCGTGTAGCGGTAGAGCTGCTCGAGCACGGCCTCGGGGTGGAAGCCCGTCTTGATCTCGATGACCAGGCGCAGGCCGTGCTGGCGGTCGGTGAGGTCGACGGCGTCCGAGATGCCGGAGAGCTTCTTGTTCTGGACGCCCTCCTTGATCTTCTCGATGACCTTCTCCGGGCCGACCGTGTACGGCAGCTCGGTGATGACGATGCCCTTGCGCTTGGGCGTGACGTTCTCGATCCGCGCGGTCGCCCGGGTGCGGAACGCGCCGCGACCCGTGCGGTACGCCTCGCGCACGCCGTCGAGGCCGACAATCTTGCCCCCGGACGGCAGGTCGGGTCCCGGCACGAACCGCAGCAGGTCCTCGAGCGTGGCGTCCGGGTGCATGACCAGGTGCCGGGCGGCCGCGACGACCTCGACCAGGTTGTGCGGCGCCATGTTGGTCGCCATGCCCACGGCGATGCCGGCCGCGCCGTTGACCAGCAGGTTCGGGATCGCTGCGGGCAGGACCTCGGGCTGGGTCAGCTTGTTGTCGTAGTTGGGGACGAAGTCGACGACGTCCTCGTCGAGCCCCGTCGTCATGGCCAGTGCGGCCGGCGCCATGCGCGCCTCGGTGTACCGGGGGGCGGCGGGGCCGTCGTCGAGCGAGCCGAAGTTGCCGTGGCCGTCGACCAGCGGCAGCCGCAGGGAGAACGGCTGGGCCAGACGGACCATCGCGTCGTAGATCGCCGCGTCGCCGTGCGGGTGCAGCTTGCCCATGACCTCGCCGACGACGCGCGCCGACTTCACGTACGGGCGGTCCGGGCGCAGGCCCATGTCGGACATCTGGAAGAGGATGCGGCGCTGGACGGGCTTGAGGCCGTCGCGGGCGTCGGGCAGGGCGCGCGAGTAGATGACCGAGTAGGCGTACTCGAGGAACGAGCCCTCCATCTCGGCGGCGACGTCGATGTCGACGATGCGCTCGACGAGATCCTCGGGCGGGAGGTCGGGGGTCGCGGGGCGACGCGCCATGGGTGCTGCTCCTCGGGGGCCGGTCTGCGGTGCGGCGACCATTGTGGACCGTGCGGGAGTCCTACCGGGCCGCGGCGCGCGGCACGCCGCACTACCGTGGCGGAATGGTGGACGTCACGGCTGACGACCTCCCACGACCGGTGCCGGCGTACCCGGCCTCGTGGGAGGCCGACGTCGTGCTGCACGACGGATCCACGACGCACGTGCGACCGATCCGGCCGCAGGACGCCGAAGCGCTCCAGGCGTTCCACGTCGGACAGTCCGAGCGGTCGACGTACCTGCGGTTCTTCGCCTCGCTCGAACGCCTGCCGGAGCGCGACCTCGAGAGGCTGGTCACGGTCGACCATGTCGACCGGGTCGCCCTGGTCGCGGTCGCGAGCCGCCCGCCCGCTGGCGGCGCAGACCAGGACGCCGTGGAGCAGATCATCGGGGTGGCGCGCTACGACCGGATCGGCGACGACGAGGCCGAGGTGGCGTTCAACATCGCCGACGCGCACCAGGGGCGCGGGCTCGGGTCGGTGCTGCTCGAGCACCTCGCCGCGGCCGCGCGCGAGCGGGGGGTGCGCCGGTTCGTCGCCGAGGTGCTGCCGCAGAACGGCCGGATGATCTCGGTGTTCCGCGACGCCGGGTACGCGGTGCGGCAGGTGACCGAGGACGGCATCGTCGCGGTCGGGTTCGACATCGACCCGACGGACCGGTCGCTCGCTGTGATGGCGGACCGCGAGCATCGCGCCGAGGCGCGCTCGATGCGGGACCTCTTGCACGCGAGCTCGGTGGTGGTCGTCGGACCGGGCACGGAGCCCGAGGGGACCCTCGCCGGGCTGTTGGCCGCGAGCGTGCTCGCGGACCTGCTCGCGGGCGACCCGTCCGTCGTCGTTCACGCCGTCGGGGTGCCCGGCACGGCGCAGGACCTTCGGCTGGCGGACGTGCCCGGGCCGGTCGAGCTCGCGGTCGTCGCGGTGCCGGCGGGTGAGGCGACCGACGTGGTGCGCGAGCTGTCCCGGCTCGGCGTGCGCGGGGTCGTGCTGCTCAGCGCGGGGTTCGCCGAGCAGGGTCCCGACGGGCTGGACCGCCAGCGCGCGCTGCTGCGGGCGGCCCACGGCGCCGGGATGCGCGTCGTAGGACCGAGCTCCTACGGGATCATCTCGACGAGACCCGGCGGGCTGCAGCTCAACGCCTCACTGGCGCGCACGCCACCCCCGCCGGGGCGCGTGGGCCTCTTCTGCCAGTCCGCCCCTCTCGCGGTGGCCGTCCTGGGCGCGGTGCGGCGCCGGGGGCTCGGGCTCTCGCAGTTCGTCTCCGCCGGGCACCGGGCGGACGTGTCCGGGAACGACCTCATGCAGTTCTGGGCCGACGACGAGGGCACGGACGTGGTCGGGCTCTACCTGGAGTCGTTGGGCAACCCGCGCAAGTTCTCGCGCGTCGCGCGGCGCCTGTCGCTGATCAAGCCGGTGATCGTGGTGACCGCCGGCCGGTCCGGTCAGGTGGTGCCGCCCGGCCACGCGGTCCGGCCTACCCACGCCCCGCCCCGCACGCTCGCGGAGATGCTGCGCCAGTCGGGCGTCGTCCGTGTGGAGAACACCCACCAGCTGCTCGACGTCGCGCAGGTGCTCGCGCACCAGCCGCTGCCCGCCGGCCGGCGCACCGCCATCCTGGCCAGCTCCGCCTCGGTCGCGGCGCTGGTCGCCGAGGCCTCGGCGGCCGCGGGCCTCGTGGTCAGCGGGCACGTGCAGCTGCTGCCGGAGGACGCAGCGCCCGAGCGGGTCCGCGCCGCCGTCGACGAGCTCTATGCCGACCCGGACAGCGACGTCGTGGTCGTCGTGCGCATCCCGACGGTCGGCGGGCCGGACGTCGCGCTGCAGCGGGCCGTGGCGGAGGCCGCCGCCAGGTCGGGACGGACCACGGTGGCCTGCATCTACGACCTGCACGGGATCACCACGGAGCTCTCGGCCGACGACCCGGAGGGCCGGCAGTGGACCGTGCCCGCCTACAGCACGCCGGAGGACGCGGCGCTCGCGCTCGGGCACGCCGCGCGCTACGCCCAGTGGCGCGCCGGTGACCGCGGCCGCCCGCTGCACCCGGTCGGTGCCCAGACGAGGGCCGCGCGCCGCCTCGTCGCCGGTTGGCTCGCCGCGGAGGCGTCGGGCGAGTCCGCGCTGGCTCTCGACAGCACGCGGACCGCGGAGCTGCTCGCCACCGTCGGCGTGGCGGTGCTGCCCTCGACGCGCGTGCGCGACGCCGACGACGCCGTGGCGGCCGCGGAGCGGATCGGCTGGCCCGTCGCCCTCAAGACCACCGTGGCAGCCCTGCGGCACCGCGCGGACCTGGGCGGGGTTCGGCTCGACGTCGCCGACGAGGCCGAGCTGCGCGCGGACGTGGCCCAGGTGCTCGAGCTGGCGGCCGGGCAGGAGTCGGCGGACGGCGACGAGCCGCTCGAGGTACAGGCGATGGCTCCGCACGGCTCGGCGTGCGTGGTGCGGTCGGTGGAGGACCCGCTGTTCGGCCCGATCATCAGCTTCGGGCTCGCGGGCGACGCCTCGGACCTGCTCGGTGACGTCGCCTACGGCGTCCCCCCGCTGACCGACGTCGACGTCGCCGAGCTGATCCGCTCGGCGCGGGCGGCGCCGCGGCTGTTCGGGTACCGCGGGCTGCCTGCGCTCGACGTCGCGGCCCTCGAGGACCTCGTCGCGCGGGTGTCGGTGCTCGCGGACGACCTGCCCGAGCTGCGCTCGCTCGAGCTCAACCCGGTCGTGGTCTCCGAGCACGGCGCGGTCGTGCTCGGCGCGCGTGTGGCGGTCTCCCGCGCGGACCGGGCCGACGCGACCCGGCGGCTGTCGAGGGTGTGAGGACGTGCGCGCTCGCAGGACACGACCCTCGGGGTGGGAGGATAGGCGGGTGCCCGCTGCTGCTCCCGCCCTGCACCATGACCTCCACCGTGCCGGCTACTACCCGGAGCTCGTCGTCGACGTGCTCGACGTAGCCCTCGCCGACGAGGAGGTCGTGGCTCACCTGGTCCACCCCGAGACGACGTTCGACGCCGCCGAGGTGCGCCGCCACGTCACCGTCCTGGTGCTGACCCCCACGCGCCTGGTCGTCGCCCACGTCGACGACCACCCGGCGGACTCCGAGCACCCGTCGGCATCCGCGTCGGCGACCACCGAGGCCGTGCCGCTGGCGGAGCTGACCTCGGTCGCGCTCACCCACGTGGTGCCGCTGCCCGAGAAGCACGTGCCCGGCCAGCCGGCGCAGGAGCTGACGCTCGTCATCGGCTGGGGTGCCGTCTCTCGGGTCGACCTCGAGCCGGCCACCTGCGGCGACCCCAGCTGCGACGCCGACCACGGCCTGACCGGGACGCTGGCGCCCGACGACGTCGTCGTGCGGGTCAGCTCGGCAGCCGAGGGCGTCGACTCGGTCCGCGCCGCCACCGCGTTCGCGCGGCAGCTGTCGGCGGCGAGCGCGCGGGTCCGATGACCGACCTCGAGGTGCCGACCGCCCTGCCGACGTCCGCGCGGGCACGCGCCGCGTTCGAGGCCGCGGACCTGGTCGCGCCGAGCTCGGAGTACCCGTGCCTCGGTCGGGTCCTGCCCGCGATCGCCGGCGCGATCGGCGTCGACGACGTGGCCGAGGCGGGGCTGTCCCAGGAGCTGCTCGGGCTGCCCTCGGCCTCGCGCGTCTGCGTCGTGCTGGTCGACGGGCTCGGCCACACCAACCTCGCCGAGCGCGCGGGGCACGCGCCGTTCCTGCGGCGTCGGCTCGGCGACTCCACGCCGTTGACCAGCACCTTCCCGTCCACGACCGCGACCGCGATGGGTACCTTCGGGGTCGCGATGCCGCCCGGGCGCACGGGGATGCTGGGCTACACCGTCCGCGATCCGGCGACGGGCGAGCTGGGCAACCTCGTCAGCTGGACCGGGTTGCCGCCCGCCCGCGAGTGGCAGCGGGAGACGACCGTGTTCGAGCAGCTCGTCGCCGCCGGCACGACCGTCACCAGCATCGGGCCCGCCCGGTTCTCCGGGTCCGGGCTCACCGAGGCCGCCCTGCGCGGCCCGACGTACCGGGCGGCCGAGTCGCTCGCTGCCCGGGTGGACGCGACGGTCGACGCGCTGCGCAAGCCGGGCGTCGGGTACCTGTACTGGGGTGAGGTCGACAAGGCCGGGCACCACCACGGCTGGGGCTCCTGGCAGTGGGGCGACGCCCTGGCCGAGCTCGACTCCGAGCTCGGCCGCCTCGCGCGGATGCTGCCGCGCGACACCGTCCTGGTGATCACCGCCGACCACGGCATGGTCGACGTCGACCGAGCGGCGCGCTGGGACGTGGCGACCGACCCGGCGCTCGGCAGCGGTGTCGAGCTGGTCGCGGGGGAGCCGCGGGCACTGCACCTGCATCTCTCGGCCGGCGTCGAGGCGACCGCGGTCGCGGACCGGTGGCGCGACGTCCTGGGTGGGTCCGCGGTCGTCGCGACGCGCGACGAGGCGGCGGCGGACTCGTGGTTCGGCGAGATCTCGGAGCACGTGCTGCCCGTCATCGGCGACGTCGTGGTCGCGATGACCGGCCGGGCGACGGTGGTCGACTCGCGCACCCAGAGCCCGGCGTCCCTCGACCTGGTCGGCGTCCACGGCTCCCTGACGCGCCACGAGATGCTCGTGCCGTGCGTGGTGGTCGCCTGATGGCCGAGCTGGTCTTCTTCTCGGGCACCATGGACAGCGGCAAGTCGACGCTCGCGCTGCAGATGCACCACAACCACGCGGCGCGCGGTCGGGACGGGGTGCTGTTCACGCGCCACGACCGGGCCGGGTCGGCGACCATCTCCTCCCGGCTCGGGCTCACGCAGCGCGCGCACGAGGTGGACGACTCCACCGACTTCTGGGCCGACGTCATCTCGCGCCGCACGCACGGCCGGCCCGTCGACTACCTCATCGGCGACGAGGCGCAGTTCTACACCGCGGAGCAGGTCGAGCAGCTGGCCCGGGTGGTCGACGAGCTCGGCGTCGACGTCTTCGTCTTCGGCATCTCCACGGACTTCCGCGCCCGGCTCTTCCCGGGCGCCGCCCGGCTTGTGGAGCTGGCCGACCGTGTCGAGGTCCTGCAGGTCCGCGCGCTGTGCTGGTGCGGCGCCCGCGCCACCCACAACGCCCGCACGATCGGCGGCGCGATGGTGGTCGAGGGCGCGCAGGTGGTGGTGGGCGACGTCCAGGCCGGTGCCGACGAGGTCGCCTACGAGGTGCTGTGCCGTCGGCACCACATGCGCCGGATGACGGCGTCGGCCGCCCGCGCGTCCTCGGTGACCGCGCAGACCCTGACGACGTCGGTCGACGAGCTGAGTCTGTAGCTGCGGAGACCTACTCCGGTTTGGCCCCGAACACGATCTCGTCCCAGCTGGGCACCTTCGCCCGCCCGCGCCGCGCTCGAGGGCGCTCGTCGTCGTCGTGCTCGGCCGCCGAGGCCGCGGGCGTGGTGACGGGCTCGGGCACGGCGGCCGGCGGGGGATAGACGACGGCCTCCTCCTGCGCGTCGGCGGGGTGGGCGCCGGGAGCCGACGCGTCCAGCCGACCGAAGTCGAAGGCGTGCTGCGGGCCGAAGCCCTCGAACGCCTCGGTGTCGTCGTCCTCGTCGCCCAGCTCGACCGCCTGCCGCACGCCGCGGCGGCTGCGCAGGTCGTCGAGCAGGGACGCGGTCTGCTCGTGCGGGTCCGGCGTCGGCTCGTCGGCCTCCACAGCGGCGTCGTCGGCGCGCAGCGTGGGCCCGTCGCCGCCCTGGAAGTCGAACACGACGTCACGGACGGCTGCGAGGTGCCGCCGGGACACCGGCTCGTCCGCGATCTCGGTCTCCGACAGCCAGCGCGCCTCGTCCTCGTCGGCGACCACGGTGCGCTTCGCCGGGTCGAACGTCCAGCGGGCCTCGCGCTCGACGTCGTCGACGGCGAACCGGGCCAGCACGACCCAGGGACCGGACGCGTCGCGGGCGGCGTCCCACGCGAGCGAGGCGTGATCGACACCCCGGGCAGCGAGCCGGTCGGTGACCAGGTCGCCCAGGGTCGGCGCACCGACGTCGCGGCCGACCCGCGTGCCGCGGGCCTGCTCGGCGATGTGCTCGCGCTCGGCCAGCACCGGGCCCTCGTACCGGCGGACGCGCTCGACGGGAAGGCCCGCGTCGTCCGCGACCTCCTGCGTCGTCGCGCCCGCGCGGATGCGGGCCTGGATCTCGCGGGGGCTCAGTGTCCCCGCGCTCTCCGCGCGCAGCTGCTCGAGCTGCGGGCGGTCCCGGCGCACGGCCGCGCGCAGCGGTTCGTCGATGCGCAGGCGAAAACGCGCCCCGTCCGGGGCCACCAGAACGAGATGCTCCCCGTCCTCGTGCAGACCCACCAGCTCCAGCTCACCCATGCGACCTCCCGGTAACTCGGCACGAGCCTGCCACCGATCGGTCGCCACGGCGCGCACCCGGGTCGGTGCGCCGCGGAACGGCGCACCGCGAAGGTGCGCCGGGTGCCCGCAGGACGCTGCCATGATCGCCCGCGTGGACACGGACATCCCCCTCGAACCCGTGCTCGAGCTCATCGGCGTCTTCGTCGGCGCGATGTCCGGCGCCCTGGCCGCGGTGCGCAAGCAGTTCGACGTGTTCGGCATCCTCGTGCTCGGCTGGGCTGCCGGCCTGGGCGGCGGCATCCTGCGCGACGTGCTCATCGGCGCGGTCCCGCCGGTCGGCATCTCGAACTGGCGGTTCATCGTCACGGCGGTGGCGGGCGCGACCCTCATCTACTTCTTCCACCCGCGCCTCGAGCGCGCGCGACGGTTCATCGTCGTGCTGGACGCCGGTGCTCTGGCGCTGTTCAGCGTCGTGGGCACCACCAAGGGGCTCGAGTACGGGACGACCCTGACCGCCGCCGTCGTGGTCGGCGTGATGACCGGCGTGGGCGGTGGCGTGCTGCGCGACCTGCTGTCGGGTGAGGTGCCCGTGGTGCTGCACCACAGGCAGCTGTACGCCATCCCTGCCGTGCTGGGGTCGAGCGTGACCGCCCTCCTGTGGTGGCTCGGCGCCGTGACGCCGGCCGCCAGCGTCGCAGTCGTGCTCGCCGTGTTCGGGCTGCGCGTCCTCGCGCTGCGCTACCAGCTCAAGGCCCCCGGTCCGTGGCGCGGCAGCGTCCGCTGACAGGATGGGCGCCGTGAACCCCGACACGCCCGACCAGATCCGCACGCTCGTCGACGTGGCCGAGGCACTGGCCCGCGAGGCGGGGGCGCTGATCCTCGACGGCCGGCGGCGGCACGTGTCCGTCGCGGCGACGAAGTCCAGCGCACAGGACGTGGTGACGGCGATGGACCTCGCCTCGGAGGCGCTGCTGCGGCGACGGCTGGCCGAGCTGCGGCCCGACGACGGGATCCTGGGGGAGGAGGAGGGTTTCCAGGCGGGCACGTCCGGGATCACGTGGGTGGTCGACCCGATCGACGGGACCGTCAACTACCTCTACGGGCTCCCGGCGTACGCGGTGTCGGTCGCCGCGGTCGTCGGTCCTCCCCAGCCGGCGACGTGGACCGCGCTGGCCGGGTGCGTCTTCGCCCCGGAGGACGGCCGGACGTACACCGCGGGACGCGGGCTGGGCGCGCGGCTCGACGGGCGCGTGCTGCAGGTGAACGCGGCGCGAACGTTGATCGACTCCCTGGTGGGCACGGGCTTCGGATACACCGCGTCCCGGCGCACGTCACAGGCGCGGATCGTGGCAGAACTGTTGCCGCGGGTACGTGATATTCGTCGCGTCGGATCGGCCGCTCTGGACCTGTGCACGCTCGCCGCAGGCGGCCTCGACCTCTACTACGAGCGCGGCCTGCAGCCGTGGGACCTGGCCGCGGGCGCGCTCGTCGCCCAGGAGGCGGGTGCGCAGGTCACAGGCCTGCGGGGGCAGCCGGCGCAGGAGGCGATGACCGTGGCCGGTTCGGCCGAACGGGTGACCGAGCTGATCGCCCTGCTGGAGGGCCTCGGAGCCGATTCCGACGGCTGAAAACGCTCCCACGGGCGGTGTGACGAAAATGGTCGCGCGTCCGGTTCGCTCAGGGATCGAAAGTGGTGCAGAATCCACCGCGCGCGGGAACAAAAAGCACGTCGAGTGCATTGATCCCGCGTACGAGATTCCATCCAGACCACGGAGTGTGACGCCACACATGGCTACCGACTACGACGCCCCGCGCAAGACCGAGGAGGACCTGAGCGAGGACTCGCTCCAGGAGCTCCAGGCTCGGCGCTCCGACAAGAACTCGGGCGTGGTGGACGAGGACGAGACCGAGGCCGCCGAAGGGTTCGAGCTCCCGGGCGCGGACCTGTCCGGCGAGGAGCTCTCCGTGCGCGTACTGCCTCGGCAGGCGGACGAGTTCACTTGCTCGAGCTGTTTCCTGGTGCACCACCGCAGCCAGCTCGCCTACGAGCGCGACGGCCGCCCCGTGTGCTCGGAGTGCGCCGCCTGAGCGCGTTCCCCGCACCACGACCGACCTGAGGGCCGATCACCCCGCAACCCGGGGTGACCGGCCCTCCGGCGTCGGCGCGCGCGGCGCTCAGGCCGTGAGGGCAGCGGCGAGCTCGGCCGGGTGGCGGGTCGAGACCACCCAGTACGGCGTCGGGTCCTGCGGGTCGCGCAGCTCGACCCGGACCGCCGTGTGGATCCAGCCGCGCAGCACGAGGTGGGCCCGCGCGTCGAGCCGCGGCCCGAGCTCGGCCTTCGTCTCCGCGGCGTCCAGCGCCACGACGGCACCGAGCAGGGCCAGGGGGATGTGGGCGCCGCCCGCGCGGAACGTGCCGTCCCGCACGTCGATCCGGGGCGCGGCCACCACCAGGACCGCCGCGCCGGCGACGACGACGACCAGACCGACCGCCGCGGCGAGGCGGACGTCGACGGGGACGAACGCGATCGACATCATCACGGCGAAGACCACCAGCAGCACCCAGCCGAGCGGGCCGAGCCAGAGCCGCTCGGCGTACGGGGTGGCCGGGGCGTGCCCGTCGGCGGGGGTGGGCAGCCGGGAGCTGTGCGGAGCGTCGGGCATGCACCCAGCATCCCATCCGGCGGGTAGGGTCTGGCCCCGTGACGGCCGACCCCAGCACCGAGGTGCTCCTGCTGCGCCTCGACCCCGACCTGCCCGCTCCCGCGTACGCGCACCCGGGCGACGCCGGCGCCGACCTGGTCTCCAGGATCGACGTCGTCATCCCGCCGCATGGCCGTGTGACGGTACCCACGGGCGTGGCCATCGCCCTGCCGGACGGGTTCGCGGCGTTCGTGCACCCGCGGTCCGGGCTTGCGATGCGGCACGGGCTCACCATCGTCAACGCGCCGGGCACCGTCGACGCCGGCTACCGCGGCGAGATCGCGGTGACGCTGCTGAACACGGACGTCGAGCACGCGCTCGAGCTGCACCGGGGCGACCGGATCGCGCAGCTGGTGGTGCAGCGCGTCGAGCGGGTGCGCTTCGTGGAGGTCGAGCACCTGCCCGGGTCGCACCGCGGCGAGGGTGGCTTCGGCTCCAGCGGCGGCTGGAAGGCTGCACCGAGCGCATAGGTCGGGACTACTGTCGACTGGTAGGCAACTGATGCGCGCGAGCGCGTCGAAGAGGAGTGAGCACGTGGCGCTGTTCCGGCGTGGTGGGAAGGATCCCGCCTCCGATGACGCGGTGGAGAACGAGACCGCGAGCGACGTGACGGTCGACGGGGTGAGCACCGACGAGCCCGAGGTCGCGGCCCCGGTGGTGGTCGCGCGGACCGGTGGCCCGTGGGACGCCTCGCAGGTCGACGACGACGTGCCGCGCGTGGACCTCGGCGCGATCCTGCTGCCGGGTGTGCAGGGCATGGAGCTTCGGATGGAGATCGACAAGGCGACGGAGGTCGTGTCCGCGGCGTCGATCCTGCTCGACGGGTCGTCGCTGCAGGTGCAGGCCTTCGCCGCGCCGCGCACCGAGGGCATCTGGGACGAGATCCGGGCGGAGATCGCGGAGTCGGTCACGCAGCAGGGTGGGTCGGCCGACGACCTGCCCGGTCCGTTCGGACGCGAGCTGCTGGCCCGCCTGCCCGTCCGGACTCCCGAGGGGCGCACGGGTCACCGACCCGCCCGGTTCATCGGCGCCGACGGGCCGCGCTGGTTCGTGCGCGGCGTGATGACGGGCCGCGCCGCGGTGGATCCGGCGGCCGCGACCGCCCTCGAGCAGCTCTTCGCCGGCATCGTCGTGGTGCGCGGCACCGACGCGCGCCCGCCCCGCGACCTGCTGACGCTGCGGCTGCCCGGCCCGGGCACGCCGAACCTCGAGGAGGCCGAGCCCGTCGAGGAGCCGCCGGCCACCCCCGACTTCGACCCCCTGACCCGTGGGCCCGAGATCACGGAGACCCGATGAGCCTCAAGGAACGGCTGAAGAAGGCCGTCGCGTCCCAGGCCGAGATCGAGGCCGACGAGGAGCGCGCCGACGCCCACCGGTCGGTCGGGTGCACGCCCGTCGACCAGCTGACGGACCGCTCGCGCGCGAGCGTGTCGGGCGTCATCCGGTCGGTCACGCTGCGCCCGCGCGAGGGCGTTCCCGCGCTCGAGGCGGAGCTCTACGACGGCAGCGGCTCGCTCGACCTCGTCTGGCTGGGGCGCCGCGAGATCGGCGGCGTCACCCCGGGCCGGCGCCTGAAGATCGAGGGCCTCGTGTGCCTGATCGACGGTCGGCGCACCGTGTTCAACCCGCGCTACGAGCTGCGGCCGCGTCCCGGTGAGTGAGCCGGACCAGGGATCCGAGGCCGGACCCCTCGACGCCATCGACGACGTCGTCCCGCCCGAGGAGGGCGGCCTGCGCGGGATGCGCGCGCTCACGGCCGAGCAGTTCTCCGCCGCCGACGCGGTCGGCGGCGTCCGGGGCGTCGTCGAGTCCGTCGCGCCCGGCCTGCTGTTCGTCGTCGTGTTCATCGCGTCCGGCCAGAGCCTGGCCCCGGCGCTGATCGCGGCGTCGGGCGCGGCGGTCGTCGCGGTGATCGTCCGGCTGGTGCAGCGCACGCCCGTGACCCAGGCGTTCTCGGGACTGCTGGGCGTGGGCATCGGGGTGGTCTGGGCCTGGCGGTCCGGGGACGCCTCGAACTACTTCGCCTACGGGCTCTGGGTCAACGTGATCTACCTCGTCGGCACCCTGGCCTCGATCCTCGTCGGCTGGCCGCTCGTCGGCCTCGTGATGGGGCTCTTCCGGCCCGAGGGTCCCCTGTCGAGCAACGGCTCGTGGGGCGCCGCCGTCGCGTGGCGTGCCGATCCCGTGCTGCGTCGTCGGTACGCGCTGGCGACCTGGCCGTGGGTGGCGATGTTCGCGCTGCGGCTGGTCGTGCAGGTCCCGCTCTACCTGGCCGACGAGGTCGCGTGGCTCGGCACGGCAAAGCTCGCGATGGGTCTGCCGCTCACGGCGCTGACGCTGTGGCTCAGCTGGTCGCTGGTCCGCGGGTCAGCAGCACTTCCAGCTCGGCCTCGTCCGCTTCCCGAGCCGTGACGAACAGCAGCTCGTCCCGCCCCTCGAGCGTGTCGTCGGGGCTGGGCGCGATCGGTCGCGCGTCGCGCACGATGCACGCGAGCACGGTGTCGGCCGGCCACTCGATCTGACCGACGCGGACGCCCGCCAGGGGCGAGTCCTCGGGCAGCGTGAGCTCGAGGATGTCCGCGCGGGACTGGTGGAACGTGAAGATCCGCACCAGGTCGCCGACGGTCACGGCCTCCTCGACCATTGCCGTCATGATCCGCGGCGTCGACACGGCGACGTCCACGCCCCAGGCCTCGTCGAACATCCACTCGTTCTTCGGGTTGTTCACGCGGGCGACCGTGCGGGGGACGCCGAACTCGGTCTTGGCCAGCAGCGAGATGACGAGGTTCGCCTTGTCGTCCCCGGTCGCCGCGACGACCACGTCGGCCTCGTCGGCCTTGACCTGGCGCAGCGTGGGGAGCTCGCACGCGTCCGCGAGCAGCCAGTCGGCGTCGGCGACCTGCGAGACCCGCATGGCGGACGGCTGCCGGTCGATGAGCGTGACCTCGTGGCCGTGCCCGAGCAGCTCCCGCGCGATCGAGCGGCCGACCGAGCCGGCGCCCGCGATGACGACCCTCACGCCTCCACCACCGGCGGCGTGGTGAGGATGCGTTCGACCTGGGCGGACGCGTCCGCCCGCATGAGCACGTGCACGGTGTCGTTCTCCTGCAGGACGGTGGTGGACGTCGGCAGGATGCCGTCGCCGTAGCGGGTGACGTACGCGACGCGGGCGCCGCTGGACTCTTCGAGGGCACGCAGCGGCTTGCCCACCCAGCCCTCGTGGACGTCGATCTGCGAGAGCTGGATCTGGCCGGACGCGTCGCGGTACTCGTCGGAGGTGCCCATGGGCAGCAGCCGGCGCAGGACCTGGTGGGCGGTCCAGGTCACGGTCGCCACCGTGGGGATGCCGAGCCGCTGGTAGATCTCGGCGCGGTGGGGGTCGTAGATGCGCGCGACGACGTTCTCGATGCCGAACGTCTCGCGCACCACCCGGGCGGCCAGGATGTTCGAGTTGTCGCCGTCGGAGACCGCGGCGAACGCGAACGCGTCCTCGATGCCGGCCTGCGTGAGCGTGTCGCGGTCGAAGCCGAGGCCGGTGACCTTGTTGCCGCCGAAGTCGACCAGGCGCCGGAACGCGTCGGGGTTCTGGTCGATGACCGAGACGGAGTGTCCGTTGTCCTCGAGGCTCTTGGCGAGGGTCGCCCCGACCCGGCCGCATCCCATGATCACGAAGTGCACAGTGCGGCACGCTATACCGTGGCGGGGCTCGCCGGTGCCTGTCGTGTGATGGGCCCCCGGCGGGCCTAGCATTGCGCATCGTGTCGGACCTCTCGGATGCCGCCAAACGCCTGTTGCTCGGACGTCCCGTCCGCAGCGACCTGCTCGGCCACACTCTCCTGCCGAAGCGCATCGCGCTGCCGGTGTTCGCGTCGGACGCACTCTCCTCGGTGGCGTACGCGCCCGACGAGATCCTGCTGACGCTCTCGCTGGCCGGTGCGGCCGCCCTCGTCGTCTCGCCGTGGGTCGGTCTCGCGGTGGTCTTCGTCATGGTGGTCGTCGTCGCGTCGTACCGGCAGAACGTGCACGCCTACCCCTCCGGCGGCGGTGACTACGAGGTCGCGACGACCAACCTCGGGCCCAACGCCGGCGTCACGGTGGCCAGCGCGCTGCTGGTCGACTACGTGCTCACGGTGGCCGTGTCGATCTCGTCGGGTGCCCAGTACGCCGCCACGGCCTTCCCGCCCCTACGAGGGCACGAGGCGGCGTTCGCGGTGGGGCTGGTCGTCCTGCTGACGGTCGCCAACCTGCGCGGGGTGAAGGAGTCGGGGAGCCTCTTCGCGGTCCCGGTCTACCTCTTCATGTTCGCGATCGGCGCCGTCGCCGTGGTCGGCGCGATCCAGATGCTCACGGGCAACCTGGGGATGGCGGAGAGCGCGAAGTTCGAGCTGGAGCCGTCCGCGGCCTTCGACCAGGGGCTCACGGGCCTGGCCGGCTTCTTCCTCATCCTGCGCGCGTTCGCGTCGGGCTGTGCCGCCCTGACCGGTGTCGAGGCGATCAGCAACGGCGTTCCCGCGTTCAAGAAGCCCAAGTCCAAGAACGCCGCCACCACGCTGGCGCTGCTCGGTGGGCTGTCGATCACGATGATCATGGCGATCCTGCTGCTCGCCCGCGCGACGGGCGTGATGTTCGCCGACGACCCGCAGACCCAGCTGCTGGAGAACGGCGTGCCCGTGGGCGAGTCCTACGTCCAGCACCCCGTGATCAGCCAGCTCTCGTCCACCGTGTTCCACAGTGCGCCGTGGATGGCCGTGTTCGTCGCCATCGTCACGGGCCTCATCCTCGTGCTCGCGGCCAACACGGCGTTCAACGGCTTCCCGGTGCTGGGCTCGATCCTGGCGCGCGACGGGTACCTGCCCCGGCAGCTGCACACCCGCGGCGACCGGCTGGCGTACTCCAACGGCATCGTCACCCTCGCGCTGGTCGCGATCGTGCTGATCATCGCGTTCGACGCGGAGGTCACCCGTCTGATCCAGCTGTACATCGTCGGCGTGTTCGTGTCGTTCACGGTGAGCCAGCTGGGCATGGTGCGGCACTGGACCCGGCACCTGCGGACCGAGCCGGACCCCGCGACGCGCGCGCAGATGAAGCGTTCGCGCATCATCAACTCGGTCGGCCTGGCGATGACCGCGACGGTCCTCATCGTCGTCCTCATCACCAAGTTCACGCACGGCGCCTACATCGCGATCCTGGCCATGGTCGTCGTGTTCGTGCTCATGCAGTCGATCCACCGGCACTACGCCCGGGTGCGCGAGGAGCTCGCGCTCGGCGCCGACGCCGAGTCGGCCCGGGCGCTGCCCAGCCGGGTGCACGCGATCGTGCTGGTCTCGCACCTGCACCGGCCGACCATGCGAGCGCTGGCCTACGCCCGCGCGTCGCGGCCGCAGGTGCTCGAGGCGGTGACGGTCGGCGTCGACCCGGAGGATGTCGTCGCGCTGCGCGAGCAGTGGGAGGCGCTCAGCATCCCGGTGCCGCTGCGCGTGCTCGACTCGCCGTTCCGCGAGATCACGCGACCGGTGCTGACGTACGTCCGCTCGATCCGCCGGGACAGCCCGCGGGACCTCGTGGTCGTCTACATCCCCGAGTACGTGGTCGGGCACTGGTGGGAGCAGCTGCTGCACAACCAGAGCGCGCTGCGGCTCAAGGGCCGCCTGCTGTTCACGCCGGGCGTCGTCGTGGCCTCCGTGCCGTGGCAGCTGGCGTCCTCCGAGGGCCAGACGGGGCTCGAGGAGCCGGTCCGGGGTACCGTTCCGCGTGGCTACTGAGACTGCAGACGACCGCTCGCTCGACCTCGTCGAGCTCGAGATCGGGCCGGTGGCCCACGGCGGGCACTGCGTGGCTCGGCACGACGGACGCGTGATCTTCGTCCGGCACACGCTGCCCGGCGAGCGGGTCCGGGCGCGGCTCACCGACGCGGGCGACACGGCCAAGTTCTGGCGCGCGGACGCGGTGGAGATCCTCGAGGCGTCCCCGGACCGGGTGGAGTCGGCGTGGCCGGCCGCGGGTCCCGGCGGCGTCGGCGGGGGAGAGCTCGCGCACGTCGCACTGCCCGCGCAGCGCGCGTGGAAGGCCTCGGTGCTGGCCGAGCAGCTGCGCCGGCTGGCCAAGCTCGACCTCGACGTGCCGGTGCAGGCGGCGCCCGGTGACGACGAGCGCGGCGGCCTCGGCTGGCGCACCCGGATCGAGCTGGTGACCGACGCCGAGGGGCGCGCGGGCATGCACGGCTTCCGGTCGCACGACATCCACCTGCTCGACTCCATGCCGCTGGCCAACGAGGCGATCGCGGCGCTCGACCTCTTCGGTCGGCGCTGGACCGGTGGCGCGCGTGTCGAGGCGATCGCGCCGTCCAGCGGCGACGCCCCGCTCGTCCTCGTCGACGGTGCCCCGTTCGACCTCGGCCGCGGCCGCATGGACGGCCGTACCAACGCCCGCACGGCCGTCAAGGAGCACGTGCAGCGCGGTGAGGTCGGCTACGACTTCCGTGTGGCCGGCGCCGGGTTCTGGCAGGTGCACCGCGAGGCCCCGGAGCTGCTGGTCGGCGCGGTGCTGGCCGGGCTCGGGGACGTCGAGGGTGCGGCCGTGCTCGACCTCTACTCCGGCGCGGGGCTGTTCACCGCACCCCTGTCCGACGCCGTGGGCGAGACCGGCGAGGTCGTCTCGGTGGAGGGGGACGCCCGGGCCGTCAAGGACGCGCGGCGCAACCTGCACTCGCGCTCGAACGTCGAGCTGCACTCCGGCGACGTCGCCCAGGTGCTCTCCGGCCGGGTGGACGCCGACTCCGACGTCGTGCACGCCGACGCCGTCGTCCTCGACCCGCCGCGCACGGGCGCCGGGCGCAAGGTCGTCGCCGGGATCACCGAGCTGCGCCCCGAGCGCGTGGTCTACGTGGCGTGCGACCCGGCGGCGCTGGCGCGCGACATCGCCCTGTTCGCCGACGCGGGATACGCCCTGGCGGACCTGCAGGCCTACGACCTGTTCCCGATGACCCACCACCTCGAGGCGGTCGCGGTCCTGACCCGCTGAGTGGGTGCGTGGGTGTTGGCTCCGGGCTAGCGTGGAACGCGTAGCCGGACCCGGAGCGGCCCGGCAGAGGGGAGCGGCACGGTGAGCGACAAGGACGCGGTGAGCCGGCTGGCGGAGGCCAAGCGGCTGGTCACCCAGGAGCTGCACAAGCAGGGCACGCCCGACTACGACCCGCGCTCGCACCAGCGCGCGATCGAGGCCGAGCGCAAGGCGCAGGACGCCGTCGACGCCGAGCGGGCCGCCCAGAGCTGAGCTCCGCCCGCGGGCCCCTGCGCACGCGCCACGCCGAGGTGGACGCGCGTGCGCGAGGGCCCGCGAGCATGTATCTTGATGTCGAGATAAATCGCGACCCGCGGCCACCTAGGCTGAGAGGTCGCACACCCCAGCGGTCCGGGTGACTACCCATCCCCGGCAGCACCACCGGCAGACTCGCCAGCGAAGGAGCCCCCGTGAGCAGCGTCGACAGCTTCGGTTCGAAGGGAACACTCGAGGTCGGTGACGCCTCGTACGAGGTGTTCCGACTCTCGGCCGTGCCGGGCGTGGAGAAGCTCCCGTTCAGCCTCAAGGTGCTCGCGGAGAACCTCCTGCGCACCGAGGACGGCGCCAACATCACGGCCGACCACGTGCGCGCGCTCGCCGAGTGGGACCCGGACGCCCAGCCCGACACCGAGATCCAGTTCACGCCCGCCCGGGTGATCATGCAGGACTTCACCGGCGTGCCCTGCGTGGTCGACCTGGCCACCATGCGCGAGGCCGTGGTCGACCTGGGTGGCGACGCCAGCCGCATCAACCCGCTCGCCCCGGCCGAACTGGTCATCGACCACTCCGTGCAGATCGACGTGGCCGGCCGCGCCGACGCGTTCGAGCGCAACGTGGCGCTGGAGTACGAGCGCAACCGTGAGCGCTACCAGTTCCTGCGCTGGGGCCAGACCGCGTTCGACGACTTCAAGGTCGTCCCGCCGGGCACCGGCATCGTGCACCAGGTCAACATCGAGTACCTGGCCCGCGTCGTGATGGTGCGCGACGGGCGTGCCTACCCCGACACCTGCGTGGGCACCGACTCCCACACCACGATGGTCAACGGCCTGGGCGTGCTCGGCTGGGGCGTCGGCGGCATCGAGGCCGAGGCGGCCATGCTGGGCCAGCCCGTCTCGATGCTCATCCCGCGGGTCGTCGGCTTCAAGCTCACGGGCACCATCCCGCTGGGCGTCACCGCGACCGACATCGTGCTCACGATCACGCAGAAGCTGCGCCAGCACGGCGTCGTCGGCAAGTTCGTCGAGTTCTACGGCGAGGGCGTCGCGGCCGTGCCGCTGGCCAACCGCGCCACCATCGGCAACATGAGCCCCGAGTTCGGCTCGACCGCGGCGATCTTCCCGATCGACTCCGTGACGATCGAGTACCTGCGCCTGACCGGGCGCTCCGAGGAGCAGCTCGCGCTCGTCGAGGCGTACGCCAAGGAACAGGGCATGTGGCTGGACCCGACCCTGGACAGCTACGTCCAGCCGGTGTTCTCCGAGTACCTCGAGCTCGACCTGTCCACGGTCGTCCCGTCGATCGCCGGCCCGAAGCGCCCGCAGGACCGCATCGAGCTGTCGCGGGCCAAGGAGCAGTTCCAGCGCGACCTGCCCACCTATGCGCCCGAGGCCGCCAACGGTGTCGACGAGGCCGAGGAGGAGTCGTTCCCGGCGTCCGACTCGCCCGCGATCACCTCGTCGGCGACGCGCGTGTACCCGACCGTCGACTCCCAGGGCCGGTCGTTCGACCTGTTCCACGGCGCCGTCGCGATCGCGTCGATCACGAGCTGCACCAACACGTCGAACCCGTCGGTGATGATCGCCGCGGCGCTCGTCGCCAAGAAGGCCGTCGAGAAGGGGCTCACCGCCAAGCCGTGGGTCAAGACGTCGATGGCGCCCGGCTCGCAGGTGGTGACGAACTACTACGAGAAGGCCGGCCTGTGGCCGTACCTCGAGAAGCTGGGCTTCCACCTGGTCGGCTACGGCTGCGCGACCTGCATCGGCAACTCGGGACCGCTGGACGAGCAGGTCTCGGAGACCATCCAGGAGCACGACCTGGCCGTCGCCGCCGTGCTCTCCGGCAACCGCAACTTCGAGGGGCGCATCAACCCCGACATCAAGATGAACTACCTGGCGTCCCCGCCGCTGGTCATCGCGTACGCGCTGGCCGGGACCATGGACTTCGACTTCGAGTCGGACCCGTTGGGCCGCGACGAGGCCGGGCAGCCGATCTTCCTGCGGGACATCTGGCCGACGCCGGACGAGGTGCAGACCACGATCGACGCGTCGATCGACCGCGCGATGTTCACCAAGGACTACGCCGACGTGTTCACCGGCGACGACCGGTGGCGCGCGCTGCCGACGCCCGAGGGCGACACGTTCGAGTGGGACACCGAGTCGACCTACGTGCGCAAGCCCCCGTACTTCGACGGCATGCAGGCGGAGCCGTCGCCGGTCGTGGACTTCCACGGCGCGCGGGTGCTGGCCAAGCTGGGCGACTCGGTGACCACCGACCACATCAGCCCGGCCGGCTCGATCAAGGCCGACAGCCCGGCCGGCCTGTACCTGGCCGAGCACGGCGTGGGGCGTCGCGACTTCAACTCCTACGGCTCGCGCCGCGGGAACCACGAGGTCATGATCCGCGGCACGTTCGCCAACATCCGGCTGCGCAACCAGCTGGTCCCCGGCGTCGAGGGCGGCTTCACCACCAACCTCCTCACGGGCGAGCAGTCGTCGATCTACGACGCCGCGCAGGCCTACCAGGAGGCCGGCATCCCGCTCGTCGTCCTCGGTGGCAAGGAGTACGGCTCCGGGTCGTCGCGCGACTGGGCCGCCAAGGGCACCAGCCTGCTGGGCGTGAAGGCCGTCATCACCGAGAGCTTCGAGCGGATCCACCGCTCCAACCTCATCGGGATGGGCGTGCTGCCGCTGCAGTTCCCGGAGGGGGAGTCGGCCGACTCGCTCGGTCTGGACGGCACCGAGACGTTCGACATCACGGGCGTCACCGCGCTGAACGAGGGCACCACGCCGAGCACGCTGGCCGTCACAGCGACCAAGGCCGACGGCACGGTCGTGGCTTTCGACGCGGTGCTGCGCATCGACACCCCCGGCGAGGCGGACTACTACCGCAACGGCGGCATCCTGCAGTACGTGCTGCGCTCGCTCGTCAAGGCCTGACGCACTCGTCCGCGAGCCCGGTCCCCGCGTGGGGCCGGGCTCGCGGTGTGCTCGGGTGCGGGTGTGGGATGAGGGCGTGACGACCCGCCGAGCGCAGCACGCCGCCGCGTTGCACGACCTCGACGACGCCGCCGTGACGGCCTATCTCGACGTGCACAGCGGTCTGCCGGGACCGCGCGCCGACCTCGAGCTGGTGCGGGCGTTCGCGGACGTCTGCGGGACCCCACGACCGCAGCTCGTCGACGAGCTGCTGGGCGACCCCGACGAGTTCCGCCGCATGTGCGCGACGGTCGCGCTGGCACCCCGCCTGCGTGCCGCGACGCGCCCCGGCGAACGGGCGGCGGTCGTCGACGTCCTGCGCGTGCGAGCCCAGGACGGGTCGTGGCGCGTGCGGGAGGCCGTCGCGATGGCCTGGCAGGTGGTGGGCGACGACGACCCGGCGCTGCTGCGGTCGACCCTGCCCGGGTGGGCGTCCGACGGGCCCGCGCTGGTGCGGCGAGCCGCCGTCGCGGCACTGTGCGAGCCGCGCCTCCTGCGGGACGGGGCGACGGCGGGTGCCGCTCTCGCGGCCTGTGCGGCCGCCACCGACTTCCTCGCCTCCCGACCGGCCGACGAGCGTCGTTCACCGGACGTCCGCACCCTGCGGCAGGCGCTCGGCTACTGCTGGAGCGTCGCCGTGGCCGCAGACCCCGAGCGCGGTCTGGCGGCGTTCCTCCCGCTGGCGGAGTCGACGGATCCCGACGTCGCGTGGGTCGTCCGCGAGAACGGGAAGAAGAAGCGGATGCCGGCGCCGCCCGGCCGGTGACCTTTGTGACGGCAGCACGGCGCGGCCTAGCCTCGGGCCATGACCACTGTGCGCCACGTCCCGTTCGGTCCCGCTCCACGGCCCACCAGCGACGCCGAGATCGTGGCTCGAGTCCGAGAGCTCCTCTCGACCTTCGGTCCGCCTGACGTCCGCGGTCTGGACCAGGTCGACATCGCTGCGCACCTGGACGGCGCCGACCTCTCGTCCCTGGTCGTGGATGCCACGGGTGTCGCCCTCGGGGTCGCCCGATCGAAGCCGGTGCGCCTCCCCTCGGTCGATGTCGCGCATCGCGAGCCCGGGGTCGTCCGCACGTTCGAGCTCGCCGCGCACCCGGCGTCCGTCGCGGACGTTCCCGTGGACGTCGAGGTCGCCGCCAGCAACCTGCACTTCTCCTGGGGCACCACCGCGGAGAACCAGCTCGTCATCGAGGTTCGGCCGACCTCCGACGACGAGCCGGTGGTGGGCTCAGCCAGGATCTCCGCACCACGGAAGGACATCGAAGGTGCGGCGCGCACGGCACTCGGCGAGGCGCTCAGGGAGAAGGGGCTCAAGCTGACGGCCCTCGACATCGAGCTCGAGAACCGTGGACCCCGCGCGCTGTCTCTTCGCGCGACCGCGAAGGTGCAGAAGAGCGTCATGCGCGCCGCCGTCACGGCGACGGCCACGGCCTCGATCGACGACGCCTTGGTGCTCTCGATCAGCGACGCGAGGCTCGTGGGCAGCAACCCGCTCGTGGACGGACTCCTCGCGCCGTTCCGGTCGAGGATCGCGGCCCAGGGCGAGCGCACGGTCGACCTCGCCGCTCTGCTCCCCGCGGGCGTGTCCGTGTCCGACGTCAGCGTGGTGGCCGGGGCCGAGAGCGTCGTCGTCTCGGTGACGCTCGGGTAGGGATTCTTCAGGTGAGACGGGTGCCGTCAACGCCCGCCGTGACGGTGGCGTACGAGCGGCGGACGAGCTCCTCGAGGACCGCCAGGTCCACGGCGTCGAGATCCTTGATGTACAGGCACGCCTTCCCGAGCGTGTGCGTGCCCAGGGTCGCCAGCAGGTCGGCGTGCGCCTCGACGCCGTCCGGGAAGTAGATCGTCGTCGCGACCTTGCGGGGCGAGAAGCCGGTGGCGGCCATCTCGCCCTCGCGACCCGACGGGTAGCGGTAGTGGTAGGCGCCGAAGCCGACGATGGTCGGCCCCCACATCACCGGAGGTTCGCCCGTCACGCGCGTCATCAGCGCGACCAGGCGCTCCGCGTCGCGGCGGCGCACCGGGTGCTCGACCGCCGCGAGGAACGCGGCGACGTCGGCGTCCGTGGCGGTCGTCTTGTTCTGCTCGCCGGCCATGGATCAGGCGCTCGGTCCGACATCGACCCCGGCCACGGCGAGCTCGTCGAGCGCGGCGACGGACGAGGCCGGCGCCACCCCGGCGACCAGGTCGGCCAGCACGCGGACCGCGAACCCGGCATCGCGGGCGTCCAGCGCGGTCGCGCGCACGCAGTAGTCGGTGGCCAGCCCGGCGACGTCCACACGGTCGACCCCGCGGCTGCGCAAGGTCTCGGCCAGGTCCGTGGTGCCAGCCCGTTCCGCGGCTGCGCCGAGCGACCGGCCCTGGAACCCCGAGTAGTCCTGGCGCGACTCGCCCTTGAGCACCTCGACGAGGCGGTCGGCCGGGAGGTGCAGGTCGGGGTGGTACTCGGCGCCCGGGGTACCGGCGACGCAGTGCACCGGCCAGGTGTGCACGTAGTCGGGGTTGCCGTCCGCGGCGAAGTGCCCGTCGTTGGTGTCGGGCAGGGGAGCGTGCCAGTCCCGGGTGGCGACGACGAGGTCGTACGCGTCGGGGTGCGCCGCGAGATGGCTGGTGATGTCGGCCGCGACGCGCGAGCCGCCCGCGACGGCGAGGGACCCGCCCTCGCAGAAGTCGTTCTGCACGTCCACGACGATCAGTGCGGTGCTCATGACGGCCGGCTCCGTTCCCTCGATCCGACGATAGGCCGGTTCAGTCGTCCGCGAGCCCCTGCAGGACCCCGTGGCGGCCGATCTCAGCGAGCGTGGGGTGGTCGACGGGGTGCATCTGCAGCGTCACGGCAAAGTGCAGCGCCCACGCCCGCGCCCGCCGCCAGGTCGCGTCGTCGTACGTCAGCCGGTCCCGGAACGCCGCGCGACCCTCGGGGTCGAACGTCAGCCACGCGGTCGAGAGGTCGGATGCGGGGTCGCCCGAGGTCACGTCCCCGAAGTCGATGACCGCGCGCAGCTCTCCGTCGTGGACCAGCAGGTTCGCCGGGTGGGGGTCGCCGTGCAGCCAGAGCGCGGGGCCGTCCCAGTCGGGCGCGCCGGCCAGCTCGCGCCAGCGCTCGAGGATGCGGTCGCCGTCGGGCAGCGCGAGGGAGTCGAGGCGCTCGCGCAGCGCGGGCTCGCGCGGGGCGATCGGGACGCCGCGGAACGGGTTGACCGGGGCGTCGTCGGGAGCCGGGCGGTGCAGCGCGACGAAGACGTCCGCGAGGTGCGACGCCCAGGCGGTCCGGCTCGGCACCGGGGTGCGGTGAGCGGCGACGGCGTCGAACCACGGCACGATGCTCCACGTCCACGGATAGGTCGCCGACGGCAGGCCGACGCGGACCGGGACGGGTACGTCGACGGGCAGGCGCGGGGCGAGCACCGGCAGCCACCGCTGCTCGTGGCTGACCAGGGGTGCGGCCATCGCGCGCACGGGGAACCGGGCGGCCAGGTGGTCGCCCACCCGCCACAGGGCGTTGTCCCAGCCGGTGCCTGCCCACGTCAGGGGCAGGTCGGCCAGGTCGGGGTGCTGCTCGGCCAGGAGCGATCCGACGAGGTCCGCGGTGACCTCGACCTCGGGAACGGGGTGGATCACGTCAGCGCGCCGACACGGTGCGACGGACGTCGTACGGCACCGCCCAGCCGAGCGCGTCGAACATGCGGGCCAGGACGATGCCTGTGAACCCCCACACCAGCGTCCCGTCCACCGTGAAGGCCGGGGTGCGGACCGTGCGACCCCAGCGCGAGTGCTCCACGCTGGCCCGGTTCGCCGGGTCGAGCAGGTCGGCGACGGGCACACGGAACACGTCGACGGTCTCGGCGTGGTCCACCGCGGCGACCACCGACGGGTGCGTCCACCAGGCCGGCACGGGCGTGACCAGGTGGTTGCTCACCGGGACCGGGAGCGGCGGCAGGGTGCCCAGGACCTCGACGCCGGACGCGTCCAGCCCGACCTCCTCGACCGCCTCGCGCAGGGCGGCCTCGCGTGGCCCGGCGTCGGTCGGCTCGAGCCGGCCGCCCGGGAACGCGATCTGGCCGGCGTGGTGACCGAGGGTGCCCGAGCGGCGCTGCAGCAGCACGTCGAGGTCGCGGGCCACCGCGGGCGCGGCGGTCCGGGCGGGCAGGGCGTCCAGCTCCCCGAAGAGCACGAGCACCGCCGCCGGGCGCGCCGTCGACGGGTCCTCGAGCACGCGCGCGGGGTCGACCCGCCAGTCGAGGCCGCGCGCGCAGAGGTCGACCAGCTCCGCGCGCGCCCCACGGACCTCCTCGGTCGGTCCGGTCATCCGCGCGTCCGCACGAGCTCCCCGAAGCCGGCGAACAGCTTCTCGGCCGCGGGGATCAGGCCGGGCAGGTGCCGGGCACCGGCGGAGCGGATCTCCTCGATCTCGTCCTGCGACAGCCCGCCGACCATGTCGGGCGTCGTGAGCCACAGGTCGAGCATCCCGGCGTCGAGCTCGGGGTGGAACTGCAGGCCGAGCGCGCTGCCCGCGCGGAACGCCTGCACCGGGGTGGCCTCCGTCGAGGCCAGGAGCGTCGCGCCCGGGGGGAGCTCGACGGTGTCGGAGTGCCAGTGCAGCACCGTCGGTCGCGTGCCGAGGGCGCCCAGCAGCGAGTCCTCCACATCGATGTCGACGGGCGCGAAGCCGATCTCGGTGGCGGCGCGCAGGTGCAGCCGGGCGCCCAGCGCGAGCGCGAGCAGCTGCATGCCGAGGCACACGCCCAGCACGGGGACGTCGGCGTCGACCGCGGCCGCGAGCAGCGCGCGCTCGGCCGCCAGACCGGGGTGACCGGGCACGTCGTCGGCATCCATCGGTCCGCCCATGACGACGACGCCCGAGACCTCGTCGAGCGAGGGGAGGCGCGCGTCGTCGAGGTCGAGGACGGTGCGCACGCGGATCGGCGCGTCGAGCCCGCGGGCGATGAGCCCGGGGCCCTCGTGCGGCGCGTGCGTGATCACCAGGACGGGACGCATGCCGGTCACCACCCGTCGGGCAGCGGGCGCCCCTCCTCGTAGCCCGCGGCCGACTGGATGCCGACGACCGCACGCTCGTGGAGCTCGTCGATCGACGTGGCGCCGACGTACGTGGCCGCGGAGCGCACGCCCGCGGTGATGGTGTCGATGAGGTCCTCGACGCCCGGGCGGCGCGGGTCCAGGAACATGCGGGAGGACGAGATTCCCTCCTCGTACAGCCCCTTGCGGGCCCGGTCGAACGCCGAGCCGCCGCGGGTGCGGGCGGCCACGGCCCGCGCGGACGCCATGCCGAAGGACTCCTTGTAGAGGCGGCCGTTGCCGTCCTCGTGCAGGTCGCCGGGCGACTCGTGCGTGCCCGCGAACCAGGAGCCGACCATGACCTGCGACGCGCCGGCGGCCAGCGCGAGGGCGACGTCGCGGGGGTGCCGCACGCCGCCGTCGGCCCACACGTGCTTGCCCAGGCGGCGTGCCTCGGCCGCGCACTCGAGCACGGCGGAGAACTGCGGGCGGCCCACCGCGGTCATCATGCGCGTGGTGCACATGGCGCCCGGGCCGACGCCGACCTTGACGATGTCCGCCCCGGCGGCGATGAGGTCGCGCGTGCCCTCGGCGGTGACGACGTTGCCCGCGACGACCGGCACCTGCGGGTCGAGCGAGCGGACGGCGCCGAGCGCGTCGAGCATCTTGCGCTGGTGGCCGTGTGCGGTGTCCACGACGAGCACGTCGACCCCGGCCTCGAGCAGCTCGAGGGCCTTCTGCTTGACGTCGCCGTTGATGCCGACGGCCGCCGCGACGCGCAGGCGCCCGTCCGCGTCGACCGCCGGCTGGTAGATCGACGAGCGCAGCGCGCCGACCTGCGTCAGCACGCCGACCAGCTCGCCGTCGCGCACCACGGGGGAGAACTTGCGGCGCGAGGCGTGCAGCTGCTCGAACGCCGCCTCCAGGCCGCGCAGGCCGCCCTGCTCGACGACGGACAGGTCGACGGTGGTGGGCTGGGAGCTCATCACCTGGGAGACCTGGGTGAAGCGGTCCACGCCGCCGCAGTCGGCCTCGGTGACCACGCCGACGGGCTTGCCGTCCTCGACGACGACGGCCGCGCCGTGCGCGCGCTTGCCGATGAGCGTCAGCGCCGTGTGCACGGTGTCGTGCGGGCTGACGACGACGGCGCTCTCGATCACCGTGTGGCGCGCCTTGACGGACGAGACCACCTCGGCGACGACGTCGGTGGGGACGTCCTGCGGGAGGACGGTGATGCCGCCGCGGCGGGCGACCGTCTCGGCCATCCGACGGCCGGCGACGGCCGTCATGTTGGCGACGACGATGGGGACGGTAGTGCCGGTCCCGTCGACGGCCGTGAGGTCGACGTCGAAGCGGGAGGCGACCTCGGAACGTGACGGGACGAGGAAGACGTCGCCGTACGTGAGGTCGGAGGTGGCCGCGTGGCCGGGCAGGAAGCGCATGGGTATACCCCTTTCCGGTCCATGGTAGTCGCTCCACGGGCCGTCTTCACGGGGCCTCCACAACGGCCTGACCTGCGCGAGAGGGTGTGAGATGCCCGGTCGGCCTACAGTGTGGTCACAGCTTTCGGCGTCCGCACGGTGCGGCATCGTCGCCGCACACCGGAGGAGGAGGCACCACCATGGGTCAGCTCGACCGCATCAGCTCCCCGGACGACGTGCGCCGGCTCACCGCGAGCCAGGCCGACGACCTCGCCGCCGAGATCCGCGCCTTCCTGGTCGACCAGGTCTCGCGCACCGGCGGGCACCTCGGACCGAACCTCGGCGTCGTCGAGCTCACCATCGCCATGCACCGCGTGTTCGAGTCGCCGCTGGACACGATGGTGTTCGACACGGGCCACCAGGCCTACGTGCACAAGCTGCTCACGGGCCGCCGCGACTTCTCCCGGCTGCGCAGCAAGGGCGGCCTGTCGGGCTACCCCAGCCGCGCCGAGTCCACGCACGACGTGGTCGAGAACTCCCACGCGTCGACCGCGCTCAGCTGGGCCGACGGCATCGCGAAGGCCAACCAGCTGCAGGGGCGTGCCGACCGCCACGTCGTCGCTGTGATCGGCGACGGCGCCCTCACGGGTGGGATGGCCTGGGAGGCGCTCAACAACATCGCCGCCGGCCAGGACCGCCGGCTCGTGGTCGTCGTCAACGACAACGGCCGCTCCTACGCCCCGACCATCGGCGGCCTGGCCCACCACCTCGACACCCTGCGCACCACGCGGGGCTACGAGAACGTCCTGTCGTGGGGCAAGCGCACGCTGCGCAGGTCGGGCACGCCGGGACGGATGACGTACGACGCGCTGCACGGGATGAAGCAGGGTCTCAAGGACGTCCTGGTGCCGCAGGGCATGTTCGAGGACCTCGGCATCAAGTACCTCGGCCCGGTCGACGGGCACGACGTGCAGGCGGTCGAGCGGGCGCTGCGCAACGCGAAGGCGTTCGGCGGTCCCGTGATCGTGCACGTCATCACCGAGAAGGGCCGCGGCTACGTCCCGGCCGAGCAGGACGTCGCGGACCGGTTCCACGCCGTCGGCAAGATCCACCCCGAGACCGGGCTGCCTGTGGCGCCGTCGCGTTTCGAGTGGACCAGCGTGTTCGCCGACGAGCTGCTGCGGATCGGGCGTCGCCGCCCGGACGTCGTCGCCATCACGGCCGCGATGCTCCAGCCCGTCGGCCTCGCGCCGTTCGCCGCCGAGTTCCCGGAGCGCGTGTTCGACGTCGGCATCGCCGAGCAGCACGCCGCGACGTCGGCCGCCGGCATGGCGTTCGGCGGCCTGCACCCCGTCGTGGCCGTCTACGCGACGTTCCTCAACCGCGCCTTCGACCAGGTGCTCATGGACGTGGCGCTGCACAAGGCCGGCGTCACGTTCGTGCTCGACCGCGCGGGGCTCACGGGCTCCGACGGCGCGAGCCACAACGGCATGTGGGACATGGCGATGCTGGGGGTGGTGCCGGGTCTCCGGCTGGCCGCCCCGCGCGACGAGGAGACGCTGCGGGACGCGCTGCGCACCGCGGTCGACGTCGACAACGCCCCGACGGTCGTGCGCTACCCCAAGGGTGCGCTGGTCGACCCCGTGCCGGCGATCGACCACCTCGACGGCGTTGACGTCCTGGCCCGGCACGACGGTCCCGCCGACGCGCCGCACGTGCTGGTCGTCGGGTACGGAGCCATGGCGCCGACAGCGCTGGAGACGGCCGAGCTGCTCGCCGCCCACGGCGTGCGCGTCACCGTCGCTGACCCGCGGTGGGCCCTGCCGGTGTCGGCCGCGCTCATCAAGCTGGTGGGGGACCACGACCACGTCGTCACCATCGAGGACGGGATCGTCGACGGGGGCCTCGGCTCGCACGTCGCCCAGCGGGCCCGCGAGGCCGGCATCGGGACGCCGGTGCAGGCCGTCGGGATCCCGCGCACGTTCCTCGACCACGCCACCCGCGAGCAGCTGGTGACCGAGCTGCGGCTGCACCCGGCGGACATCGCTCGCGACACGATCGCCGCACTCGGGCGCACCCCCTGACCCACGTGAGGCCTTAGGTCCCGTGCTCCGGCCTCTCCACCTCCGTAGCGTCGAGGTATCGACTACGTCGGAGGAGCACGAGATGTCCACCAGCACCCTGTCCGCCAGCCAGCGCCACGAGTCAGGCGCGAACCCCGCGTGGTACGGCTTCGCCACGGGACCGTGGACGGACCGGATCGACGTGCGGGACTTCATCCAGCGCAACTACACGCCGTACACCGGTGACGCGGACTTCCTCTCTGGCCCGACCGACCGCACGACCGCTCTCTGGGGGCGGCTGACGGCCATGTTCCCGGCGGAGCGTGCCCGCGGCGTCTACGACATCGACCCGCACACGCCCTCGTCGATCACCTCGCACGAGCCCGGCTACATCGACCGTCACCACGAGCTGATCGTCGGCCTGCAGACCGACGCGCCGCTCAAGCGCGCGATCATGCCCAACGGTGGCTACCGGATGGTCGAGAAGGCGCTGGAGACGTATGGCGTCGCGCCCGACCCGATCGTCGGCGAGATCTTCACCAAGTACCGCAAGACCCACAACGACGGCGTGTTCGACGTCTACCCGCCCGCCGTCCGGGCAGCGCGTTCCGCGCACCTCATCACGGGCCTGCCGGACGCCTACGGCCGTGGCCGGATCATCGGCGACTACCGCCGCGTCGCGCTGTACGGCGTCGACGCGCTCATCGCGGCCAAGCGCGAGGACCGCGCCGACCTGGACCGCGAGCGCTCGTCCGAGCACGTCATCCGGGACCGCGAGGAGAACGCCGAGCAGATCCGGGCCCTGCAGGAGCTCAAGGTCATGGCCGCGTCCTACGGCTACGACATCTCGGGTCCCGCGGCGACGGCGCGCGAGGCCGTCCAGTGGCTCTACTTCGCCTACCTGGGCGCGGTGAAGGAGCAGAACGGCGCGGCGATGTCGCTGGGCCGCACCTCGACCTTCCTCGACGTCTACCTGCAGCGCGACCTCGAAGCCGGCTCCCTCACCGAGCAGGACGCGCAGGAGCTCATCGACGACCTGGTCATCAAGCTCCGCATCGTGCGCTTCCTGCGCACGCCCGAGTACGACGAGCTGTTCTCCGGCGACCCGACGTGGGTCACCGAGGCCATCGGCGGGATGGGTGAGGACGGGCGGCCGCTGGTCACCAAGAACTCGTTCCGCTACCTCCAGACGCTCTACAACCTGGGTCCGGCGCCCGAGCCGAACCTCACCGTGTTCTGGAGCGACCGCCTGCCCGCCGGGTTCAAGCGCTTCTGCACGCAGGTCTCGATCGACACGTCCGCGCTGCAGTACGAGTCGGACGACCTGATCCGCGACTCGTGGGGTGACGACGCGGCGATCGCCTGCTGCGTCTCCCCGATGCGGGTGGGCAAGCAGATGCAGTTCTTCGGCGCGCGGGTCAACCTGGCCAAGGCGCTCCTCTACGCGATCAACGGCGGTCGCGACGAGCTGACGGGCAAGCAGGTGGCCCCGCCGGCGGCGGCCGTCGTGGGTGACGTGCTCGACTACGACGACGTCGTCGCCAAGCTGGACGGGACGCTCGACTGGCTGGCGGAGACGTACGTCGACGCGCTCAACTGCGTGCACTTCATGCACGACAAGTACGCGTACGAGCGCCTCGAGATGGCCCTGCACGACCGCGAGATCCTGCGGACGATGGCGTGCGGCATCGCCGGCCTGTCCGTCGTCGCCGACTCGCTCTCGGCCATCAAGCACGCCCAGGTGCGCCCGGTGCGGACCGTCGACGGGCTCGTCACCGAGTACGAGGTCGAGGGCGACTTCCCGACCTACGGCAACGACGACGACCGTGCCGACGACATCGCCGTGTGGCTGGTGCAGACCTTCATGGCCAAGCTCCGCACGACGCCGACGTACCGCGAGGCGCTGCACACGCAGTCCGTGCTGACCATCACCTCCAACGTCGTCTACGGCAAGTCCACCGGGTCGACGCCCGACGGACGCCGGGCCGGGCAGCCGTTCGCCCCTGGCGCCAACCCCATGAACGGGCGCGACGCCCACGGGATGCTCGCCTCGGCGCTCTCCGTGGCGAAGCTGCCCTACGCCGAGGCGATGGACGGGATCTCGCTGACCTCGTCCGTCGTCCCGGCAGGGCTCGGACGGACCCGCGAGGAGCAGGTGACCAACCTGGTCGGGCTGCTCGATGCCTACACGATGTCGTCGGGGTACCACCTCAACGTCAACGTGCTGAACCGCGAGACGCTCGAGGACGCCATGGAGCACCCGGAGGACTACCCGCAGCTCACCATCCGGGTGTCGGGGTACGCCGTGAACTTCGTGCGGCTCACGCGTGAGCAGCAGCTCGACGTGCTCTCGCGGACGTTCCACGGCTCGGTGTGAGCGAGATGACGACGGTCCAGGCGGACGTGCCGGCATCGATGCCGACCGTCCGCCTGGGCCTGCCCCGGGCGCGGGCCGGCACGGACGGCCTGTCCACGGTCGAGCTCGACCACTCGGCCAAGATGGCCGCGGTGCGGGCGGGCGCCCTCGGCTCGGTCCACTCCTGGGAGCTCGTCACGGCCGTCGACGGGCCGGGCACGCGGCTCACGGTCTTCCTGGCCGGGTGCCCGCTGCAGTGCCTGTACTGCCACAACCCCGACACCATGCAGATGCGCCGGGGGACCGACGTCACCGCGAACGAGATCCTGGCGCGCGTCGCGCGGTACCGGACGGTGTTCGCGGCGACCGGCGGCGGGCTCACGATCTCCGGCGGCGAGCCCTTGATGCAGCCGGCGTTCGTCCGGACGCTGGTGCGGGGCGCGAAGGCGATGGGCGTGCACACCACGATCGACACGTCCGGGTTCCTGGGCTCGCAGTGCACCGACGAGATGCTCGACGACGTCGACCTCGTGCTCCTCGACATCAAGTCCGGCCTGCCGGACACCTACCGCCGGGTCACCGGGCGCGCGCTGCAGCCCACGCTCGACTTCGGCCGCCGGCTGCGCGAGCGCGGCACCCGGACGTGGGTGCGGTTCGTGCTGGTGCCCGGCCTGACCGACGCCCCGGAGAACGTCGAGGCGGTGGCTGACCACGTCGTGGCGCTGGGCCCCGTCGTCGACCGCCTGGAGGTCCTGCCGTTCCACCAGATGGGCCGGGACAAGTGGGACGACCTGGGGATGCGCTACGAGCTGGGAGACACCAGACCCCCGACCCCGGAGGCCGTCGAGCGCGTGCGCGCGACGTTCCGGGACCGGGGGCTGGCCGTGTACTAGGCGCTCGGGACGTTCGCCACGCCGTCGGGCAGGATCCGACGGCCCAGCACGCGGTCGGAGTAGCCCGTGCGGTCGAGGTACGGCGTGAGCCCACCGAGGTGGAAGCCCCAGCCCGCGCCCAGGATCATGCAGAGGTCGATCTGCTGCGGGGTGGCAACGACGCCCTCCTCCAGCATGTGCCCGACCTCGACCGTGAGGGCGGTGAGCACGCTGTCGAGCACGCCGGCCTCGTCGAGCGGGGTGCCTGCGGCCGCCTCGGTGAACACGGCCTGGATGGCCGGGTCGACCGGCTTGGGCAGCCCCTTGGCCTTCGCGGGCAGCACGACGGTCGTGCCGTCGGCCACGAGCTTCTCCAGGCCGGGGGAGCGCGGGAACCGATCGCCCAGCTCCTCGCGCAGCGACGTGAGCACGTGCAGGCCCACGGCGGGACCGACCAGGTCGAACAGCTCGAACGGCGGCATCGGCAGCCCGAGGGGGCGCAGCGCGCGGTCCGCGACCTCGACCGGTGTGCCCTTCTCGACCGCGTCGACGATCACGCCGAGCAGCAGCACGAGCAGGCGGTTGACGACGAAGCCCGGGCGGTCCGCCACGAGCACGGCCGTCTTGCGCAGCTTGGCCGCGACGGCGAATCCGGTGGCCAGCGCCTCGAGAGACGTGTGCTCGGCCTGCACGACCTCGACCAGCGGCATCGCGGCCACGGGGTTGAAGAAGTGCAGCCCGACGACGCGCTCGGGGTGCTGCAGGTCAGCGGCCATGGCTGAGACAGACAGGGCGGAGGTGTTCGTCGCGAGGATGGCCGTCGGGGAGATGACCGTCTCCAGCTCGGCGAAGACCTTCTTCTTCAGGTCGAGGATCTCCGTGACCGCCTCGATGACGAGATCGCACGACGCGAACTCGGCCAGGTCCGTCGTGCCGTGGATCGACCCGAGCAGACGGGACGCGGCGGACTCGCTCATCCGGCCCGTCGACGTCAGGCGTTCGACGGAGGACCGCACGGCGGCCAGGCCCTTGTCGACGCGCTCCTGGTCGAGGTCGCGCATGACGACCGGCACGCCCAGGCGCTGCGCGAAGAGCATCGCGATCTGCGCGGCCATGAGGCCGGCGCCGACGATCCCGACCCGCGTGACCGGCTGCGCGAGCGACCGGTCGGGTGCCCCGACAGGCTTCTTGCCGCCGGAGACGAGGCCGAACGCGTAGATCGACGCCCGCATCTCGTCGCTCATGATGAGGTCGGCGAGCGCCTCGTCCTCGGCGGCGAAGGCCTCGGCGCGCGACGCCGTGCGGGCGTCGGCCACCAGGTCGAGAGCGCGGTACGGCGCCGGACGCGAGCGGTTGATCACCGCGTCGAGGCGCTGGCGCGCGGCGGCGACGACGCCGTCCCAGACCTCGGCGGAGTCGAGCTCGCGCCGCGCGACGACGACCTCGCCGGTCACCACGCGGGCGGCCCAACGGATCGACTCCTCGAGGAAGTCGGCCGGGTCGAGGACGACGTCCATGAGGCCGATCTGGGCGGCCTCCTGGGCGGCGAACGGCTTGTTGGCCGCGGGTCGCGTGAGGATGACGTCGAGCGCCTTCTCGACCCCGACGAGCCGGGGCACGATGTACGCGCCGCCCCAGCCCGGGACCAGCCCGAGGCCGGTCTCGGGCAGCGCGAGCGCGCGGACGTCGGAGGCGACCGTGCGGTAGTCGCAGTTCAGCGCCAGCTCGAGGCCGCCGCCCAGGGCGACGCCGTTGACGAACGCGAACGTCGGGACGCCCATCGTGTGCAGCAGCTCGTAGGCCGCGTGCCCGCCGCGGCCGAGGCCGAGGGCGACGTCGCGGCCGGCGATGGTGCCGATCTGGGTGAGGTCGGCGCCGGCGGCCAGGTAGTACGGCTTGCCGGTGACGGCGACGGCGGCGATCTCGCCGGCCGCGACGCGCTTCTGCACGGCAGTGAGCGTCACGGTCAGCTCCGCGATGCCCTGCGCGCCGAACGTGGTCGGCTTGGTGTGGTCCAGACCGTTGTCGATGGTGACGAGCGCGAGCGTGCCGGCTCCGCCGGGCAGGGTGACGTCGCGGGCGATCGCGTGCGAGACCCGCTCGGGTCGCGTGGTGGTGGCTGTGCTCGCTGTGCTCTTTGTGCTCACTTGCGCTCCCCCTCGAGGGCCTCGTAGTCGGCGTGGTGCGGGTTCTCCCAGATGACGGTCCCGCCCTGGCCCAGTCCCACGCACATGGTGGTCAGGCCGTAGCGGACGTCCGGGTTCTCCTCGAACTGGCGGGCCAGCTGCGTCATCAGGCGCACGCCCGAGGAGGCCAGCGGGTGGCCCACGGCGATCGCGCCGCCGTACTGGTTGACGCGCGGGTCGTCGTCGGCGATGCCGAACGCGTCGAGGAAGGAGAGCACCTGGACCGCGAACGCCTCGTTGATCTCGAACAGGCCGATGTCCTCGATGGACAGGCCTGCGCGGTCGAGCGCCTTGACCGTGGCCGGCACCGGGCCGATGCCCATGATCTCCGGCTCCACGCCGGCGTAGGCGAACGACACCATCCGCATGCGGGTGGGCAGACCCAGCTCGGCGGCCGTGTCCTCCGCGGCGAGCAGGCAGGACGCGGCACCGTCGGTGAGCGGCGCGGCGGTGCCGGCGGTCACGCGACCGCCCGCGCGGAACGGCGTCGGAAGCTTCCGGATCGCCTCGACGGTGGTGCCGGGACGCGGCGGCTCGTCGGCCGTCGCCAGGCCCCAGCCGTTCTCCGGGTCGCGCAGCGCCACGGGGACCAGGTCGGGCTCGATCTTGCCGGCGGCCAGCGCGGCGGCGTACTTGTCCTGGCTGGCGACGCCGTACGCGTCGGCCCGCTCGCGCGTCAGCGCGGGGAACTTGTCGTGCAGGTTCTCGGCCGTGACACCCATGTTGAGGGCGTCGTTGGCCACCAGGCGCTCGGACAGGAACCGGGGGTTCGGGTCGGCGTCGAAGCCCATCGGGTGGTGGCCCATGTGCTCGACGCCGCCGGCGAGCGCGACGTCCTGCGCCCCGACGCCGATCGCGGCGGCGGTGTTGGTCACCGCGGTCATGGCGCCGGCGCACATGCGGTCGATCGCGTAGCCGGGGACGGACCGGGGGAGCCCGGCCAGGACGCCGACCGTGCGGCCGAGCGTCAGGCCCTGGTCGCCCTGCTGCGTGGTCGCGGCGATGGCGACCTCGTCGATGCGCTCCGGGGGGAGCTCGGGGTGGCGGCGCAGGAGCTCGCGGACGGTCTTGACCGACAGGTCGTCGGCGCGCGTGTGGGCGTACAGCCCGTCCTTGCGCGCGCGGCCGAACGGGGTGCGGACCCCGTCGACGAAGACGACGCGCCGGACGAGGGCGGCGGGCCGGGCGGATTGGGCGGCAGGCCGCAACGAATTCGTGGGCATCGAGCCTCCAGGGGCGGGACGGCGGTGTCCGACGAGCTCGCAGCAGCGGGCCCGCGACGGTCGACGCTACCCGGGTGAGCCCGGGCGGTGCCAGCCGTAAGTTACCGAAGAGTAACACCGGCGCTCAGTCGCGCGGGAGGGCCTCGAACGTGTCGGCCAGCCGCTGCGCGACGAGTTCGATCTGCCACGGCCGGGCCCCGCCGGCGCGCAGGAATCCGGCGATCCCGTCGGCGTCCAGGTCCTCGGGCGGTGTCCAGCACAGCCGGCGCAGCAGGTCGGGCTGCAGCAGGTTCTCGGCGGGAACGTCGTGGGTGCTCGACAGGTCGGCGACCACCTCGCGGGCGGCGACCAGGCGGGCGGCCGCGGCCGGGTCCTTCTCCGCCCAGGCGCGTGGCGGCGGCGGCGCGTCGCTCTTGGGCCCGCGTACCGAAGGGAGCTGGTCGTCCGGCGTCGCCAGGCCGCGGTCGATCGCCTGCTGCCAGAGGGCGGCCCGGCGACGGGTGCCCTTGCCGGCGAACGCGGGCAGGGCGGTCAGCGCGGCCAGCGACCCGGGCAGGGCCTGCGCGGCGGCGACGATCGCGTGGTCCGGCAGCACGCGGCCGGGGGAGATGTCGCGGGTGCGCGCGTTCTGGTCGCGCGTGAGCCACAGCTCGCGGACCACCGCCAGCCGGCGGGCGTCGCGGATGGCGTGCAGTCCGGAGACGCGGCGCCAGGGCTCGACCCGGGGCGGGGGCGGTGCGGCGGTGCGCACGGCCTCGAACTCCTGCGCGGCCCACTCGGCCTTGCCCGCGACGGCAAGCCGCTCGGCCAGCACCTCGCGCAGCTCGACCAGCACCTCGACATCGAGCGCGGCGTAGCGCAGCCACTCGGTGGGCAGCGGGCGCGTGGACCAGTCGACCGCCGAGTGCTCCTTGGCGAGCCCGAGCCCGAGGGCGTCCGCGACGACCGCAGCCAGCCCGACCCGCTCGAGCCCGAGCAGGCGCGCGCCGAGCTCGGTGTCGAACACGCGGCTGGGCTTCATGCCTTGCTCCGCCAGCCCCGGCAGATCCTGCGAGGCGGCGTGCAGCACCCACTCGACGCCGACCAGCGCGTCGGACAGCGACGAGAGGTCGGGGACGGCGATGGGGTCGATGAGCGCGGTGCCGGCGCCCTCGCGCCGGATCTGGACCAGGTACGTGCGCTGTCCGTAGCGGTAGCCGGAGGCCCGCTCGGCGTCGACGGCCACCGGACCGGTGCCCGCGCCGAACGCCGCGACCACGGCCGCGAGGGCCTCCGGGGTCTCGACCACGGGCGGGATGCCGTCGGCCGGCTCGGTGAGCATGACGACCTCGGCGGCCGCGTCGGCCTCGGGGGTCGGCGGCGGCACAGTGTCCCCGGCGGGGGCGCCGGGGGTCGCCTCAGGTCGCATGGGACCACGGTAAGCGACGACCCGGACGCATCTGCGCAGGCCGCGCGGGCGGCGCGTACTTCTGTCGGGGGGTCGTCCGTACGCCCGCCGTGCCAGGCCGGGCGGGCCCGTCAGGCGAGGACGCCGCCGCGGATCGAGATCGCGACCAGCTCGGCGCGGTCGCCCGTGCCCAGCTTGCGGGAGATGCGGGCCAGGTGGCTCTTGACCGTGAGTGCGGACAGGCCGAGGTCCTCACCGATGAGGCGGTTCGTGCGGCCGTCCGCGACCAGGCGCAGGACGCTGATCTCCCGGGCGGTGAGCTCGGGCAGGGGCGGCGGCGCGGCGGCGACCACGGCGGTGCGCGGCAGGCTCTGCGCGACGGCGCCGGCGACGACGCCGCGCAGCCCGCCCTGCAGGAGGACGCTGAGCTCCGGACGGCTGGCGCGACGCGTCAGCACGACGACGCGCGGCGCACCGCGACGGCGCAGGTTGCGGACCAGCAGGGCGCCGTCTCCGTCGGCCACCTCGGTGACGACCACGCACATCTGCTGGGTCGACGGGGGCGACACCGTCCGGGAGGTCGGCACACCGGCCCGCAGCCCGGGCCGCCGTACCGGGGCCACGTCTCGTCGCAGGGGCTCGATGGTCACGTGCCAGTCATCGGCATCGTGGCGCGTCGACTTGAGGTGGAAGTTGCGACCTGGCCCCCCCGGACCTCCGGTCAGCGCCTCGGCCCGAGGGCGACGACGCCGTCGGGCAGGGGTTCGAGGCCGGCCGCGGTGCACAGGAGCGTGCCCCAGGCCTGCAGGTGAGGCCCGAGATCCTCGTCGGCCGCGGTCCAGGACGCGCGGATCTCGAGCTCGGTCTGCTCAGAACGCCGCTCGAGGGCGCCGAAGGACTGGGAGAGCACGCGGGTCACGGTCCCGCCGGCCGCGTGGGCGTCCAGCCCGGACTCCTCCAGGGCGTCCGTGAACCACGTCCACGCCACCTCGGCGAGCAGCGGGTCCGCACCGACCTCGGCCTCCAGCGTCGCGCGCACGAGCGTGACCAGGCGGAAGTGGCCGTCCCAGGCCTCCTGGCCCGCCGGGTCGAAGAGGACGACGAACCGGCCGGACGCGAGCTCCTCCGCGGCCACCGAGCGTCGGGCCGTCCGGACCTCGGCGGTGAGTGCCGCCGAGAAGGGTGCGATGCGCGCCGGACCGGGCACCTCGTCGAGGATGACCTCCGGGCGGACGGTCACCCGGCGGAGCGAGCGCAGCGCACTGACGAACTCGACCGGGACGTCCTCAGGACCAGCGGGTGTCACGCAGTGGAGCGTACGCACGGCAGTCGCTGAACGGGTGTCCGGCACGCCGCCGCCGACGCGCGGGGCTGCCCGTCTCGCCGTCCGGCACACCTCTGTGGTCCGCGGCGCACCGGACTAGGCTGACCCGCGCACCCAGCACCCCCGGACGTCGCCCCACCCGACCTGCGCCTGCACGTGCCCCGCACCTGCTCGTCGCCGTCGCGGCCGCGGCGCGTGCCGGCCGTCGATAGAAGGAGCACTCCCCGCATGGTCGCCTCAGGAACCGCCACCGGAACCGCGCAGATCGGCGTCACGGGGTTGGCGGTGATGGGCCGCAACCTCGCCCGCAACTTCGCGCGCAACGGCTACACGGTGGCCATCCACAACCGCTCCTACGCGAAGACCGAGTCGCTCGTGGCGGACCACGGCGACGAGGGCGCGTTCGTGCCGTCCGAGTCGGTCGAGGACTTCGTCGCGTCGCTGGCCAAGCCCCGCAAGATCGTCGTCATGGTCAAGGCCGGCGGCCCCACCGACGCGGTCATCGACGAGCTCGTGCCCTTCCTGGAGGAGGGCGACATCGTCGTCGACGCCGGTAACGCGCACTTCCCCGACACGATCCGGCGCGAGGCCGCCCTGCGCGAGAAGGGGCTGCACTTCGTCGGCTCCGGCGTCTCGGGCGGCGAGGAGGGCGCGCTGCTCGGCCCGTCGATCATGCCCGGCGGCACCAAGGAGTCGTACGAGTCGCTCGGCCCCATCCTCGAGAAGATCTCGGCCAAGGTCGACGGCGTGCCGTGCTGCACGTACATCGGGCCCGACGGTGCCGGTCACTTCGTGAAGATGGTGCACAACGGCATCGAGTACGCCGACATGCAGCTCATCGCGGAGGCGTACGACCTGCTGCGCCAGGGGCTGGGTGCCTCGGCCGCGGAGATCGGCCAGATCTTCGCCGAGTGGAACACGGGCGACCTCGAGTCGTTCCTCATCGAGATCACCGCGGACGTCCTGCAGCACGTCGACGCCGAGACGGGCTCGGCGTTCGTCGACATCGTGCTCGACCAGGCGGAGCAGAAGGGCACCGGCCGCTGGACCGTGCAGAACGCGCTGGACCTGGGTGTGCCCATCACGGGGATCGCGGAGGCGACGTTCGCGCGCGCCCTGTCCGGCTCGGTCCCGCAGCGCACCGCCGCCCTCGGCATCCTGCCGGCGCACACGACCCCGTGGGACGTGACCGACCGCGACGGCTTCATCGAGGACGTCCGGCTCGCGCTGTACGCGTCCAAGGTGGTCGCGTACTCGCAGGGCTTCGACCAGATCGCCGCCGCGAGCGCCGAGTTCGGCTGGGACATCGACCGCGGGGCCATGGCCCGCATCTGGCGCGGGGGCTGCATCATCCGCGCGCGCTTCCTCAACCGCATCACCGAGGCGTACGAGCGGGACGCCCACCTGCCGCTGCTGCTCGCCGACGAGTACTTCACGGGCGCGGTCGGCAACGGCGTCGAGGCGTGGCGCCGGATCGTCGCGGGGGCCGCGCTGCACGGCGTGCCCACGCCCGCGTTCTCGTCGTCGCTGTCGTACTACGACGGCGTCCGCGCCGAGCGGCTGCCCGCCGCGCTGATCCAGGCGCAGCGCGACTTCTTCGGCGCGCACACCTACCGGCGCACGGACAAGGACGGCACCTTCCACACGCAGTGGTCGGGCGACCGTACCGAGCAGCCCGCGTGAGCGGGACGCCGCTGCAGCCCGTCATCCTCGGCGCCGACATCGGCGTGTACGCCCTGGCCCGGTCGTTCCACGAGGCCTACGGCGTCAGGTCCGTCGTCGTGGCCGGCGCGGCGCTCGGTCCGGTCGCGCACTCGCGGATCGTGCGGCACGAGATCGTCGCCGACGGGCACGACCCCCGCCAGCTCGTGGACCGGCTGGTCGCGGTCGCGCAGGGGATGCCCGACAAGCGTCTGCTGCTCATGGCGAACTCGGACTGGCTGGTCCGCGTCGTCGTGCAGCACCGGGCGCTGCTCGAGCAGTACTACGTGGTCCCGTTCCTGTCGGAGCACCTGCTCGACCGGATCTCCGACAAGGCGACGTTCGCGGAGATCTGCACCGAGCTCGGCATCTCGGTGCCGCGCACGATCGTGCAGGAGTTCTCCGGCGGCTCGTCCTGGGAGGCCGCCCCGGTCGACCTCGACTACCCGCTGATCGCCAAGGCGGCCAGCAGCGCGGACTACCAGGACATCGAGTTCGAGGGCAAGAAGAAGGTCTTCGAGATCGCGACGCCCGACGAGCTGGCGCGGCTCTGGACCTCGCTGCGGGAGGCCGGCTTCCACGGGCGGTTCGTCGTCCAGGAGCTCGTGCCGGGCGACGACACGCAGATGCGGTCGATCACGGCGTACGTCGACACGCACGGCGAGATCACCCTGCTCTGCTCGGCGCACGTGCTGCTCGAGGAGCACACGCCGTCGGGGCTGGGGAACCCGGCGGCCATGATCACCACGCGCGACGACGCCATGCTCGAGCAGGCGCGGACGTTCCTCGCCTCGACCGGGTACCGCGGGTTCGCCAACTTCGACGTCAAGGTGGACCCGCGCACCGGCCAGTCCCGGTTCTTCGAGGTCAACCCGAGAATCGGGCGGAACAACTACTACGTGACCGCGGCGGGGGCCAACCCCATGCGTTTCGTGGTCGAGGACGCCGTCGAGGGTCGGTCGGTGCCGCCGGTCGTCGTGGAGAAGGAGATCCTCTACTCCGTCGTGCCCCACCGCCTGCTGCTCCGCTACGTCCGCGACCCGCAGCTCGCCGCGTGGGTCCGTCGGCTGGTCAAGGCGAAGGCCGTGGCGCGTCCGCTCGAGTACCGCGGGGACCTGTCGCCGCGCCGCCGGCTGTACGTCTGGATGGCGCTTGTCAACCAGGTGCGCAAGTTCCGGCGGTACTACCCCGAGGTGACGTCGACAGGGTTCTGACGATGCCCGGTGACCGACCGTCTGCCGGGTCGGTCACCGTGCCGGCAGGGACAGCTCGGCCACCAGCCCGCCGTCCGGTCGGGGGGTGAGGACCAGAGTCCCGCCGTGATGGTCGGCGACCGCCCGCACCACCGAGAGGCCGAGCCCGACGCCGCCGTCCGTCGCGGTCCGGTCGGCGGCCGCCCGTCGGAACGGCAGGACGAGGTCCGCCGCGGACTCGGGCGGCACGGGCGGACCGGTGTTCTCGACGACCAACCGCGCGCCGGCCGGCTCGGCGGTCAGCCGGACCGCGACCCGGCCGTGCGGCACGTTGTGCTGCGCTGCGTTGTCGACGAGGTTCGCCACGGCGCGGCCGAGCAGCACGGGCTCGCCCGGCACGGTCACGGGCGCGAGACGGACGTCCCACGTGAGCCCGTCGTCGGAGGCGCGCACCTGCTCGACGGCATCGGCGACCGCCGCCCGCAGGTCCACAGGGACCGGCGGCCCCGTCGCCTCGCCCGACTGCGCGCGGGCGAGCACGAGCAGCGCGTCGATGGTCCGCGCCGCCCGACGGCTCTGCTCCAGCGCCGTCGTCGCCGCGGCGCGCAGCTCGCCGGCGTCGGCGTCGGGGTCGGCCAGAGCGACGTCGAGGGCTACCTGCTGGTTGGCCAAGGGAGTGCGTAGCTCGTGCGACATCGTGGCGACGAGCCTGCGCTCGGAGGTCACCGTGCTCTGCACGCGGGCGAGGAGGGCGTCGAACGTGTCGGCCAGGGCGCGCAGCTCGTCGCGAGGCCCGCCGAGCGCGATGCGCTCGTCGAGCGAGTCCGCGGAGATGCGCTGCGCGCGCGCCGTGATGGTGTGCACCGGCGCGAGAACGCGACCCGCGACCAGCCAGCCGATCCCCACCGACGCGAGCGTCACGAGGAGGAGCGCGAGCCACGAGTTGCGCACGAGCTGCGCCATCGTCGAGCCCACGATCTCGTCGCGGAACTGGACCACCGCGGGCCCGGGCATCGGGACGTTGCCGCCAGGCAGCGTGTGGCTGGTGACGCTGACGGACCGGTTCTGGTCCTGCGTGACCAGGCCGTAGACGAGCGCGAGCAGGACCGCGCCCGAGACGGCCACGATCAGCGTGTAGAAGAGCGTCAGCCGCCAGCGCACGCTCAGCGACCGCCTCACGCGATCACCCGGTATCCGGCGCCACGGAGCGTCTCCACGAGCGGCGGGTCGCCCAGCTTGCGGCGCAGCCCGACCATGGTGACGCGGACGGCGTTGGTGAACGGGTCGGCGTTCTCGTCCCAGACCCGGTCGAGCAGCGCTTCGGCCGACACGACGGCGCCCTCGGCCCGCACGAGCTCGACGAGGACGCCGTACTCCTTGAGCGTGAGGTCGACCGGCCGGCCGGCGCGCGTCACGGCCCGGCGTGCGACGTCCACCCGCAGCGGGCCCGCCTGCAGCACCGGAGGCTGGGCGGGCGCCGTGCGACGAGCGAGGGCTCGCACTCGGGCGAGCAGCTCGGCGAACGCGAACGGCTTGGCGAGGTAGTCGTCCGCGCCGAGCCCGAAGCCGTCGACCTTCTGCTGGAGGCCGCCGGCCGCGGTGAGCATGAGGATCCGTGCCGGCGACCCGGCGGCCACCAGCGTCCGGCACACGTCGTCGCCGTGCACCACGGGCAGGTCCCGGTCCAGGAGCACGACGTCGTACGGGTTGAGCGCCGCCAGCTCGAGGGCGGTGCCGCCGTCCATGGCGACGTCGGCGGCGTAGCCCGCCCGGCGCAGACCGCGCGCGAGCGCGTCGGCCATGACCTCCTCGTCCTCGGCCACGAGCACCCGCACGACGCGCCTCCGTCCCGGCCCCGCACGCCGGTGCCGTCCCGCGCAGGATCGGCCCCACCGTGTTCAGCCAGCGTAAGGGCCGGGACCATGCGGGGTCCGGGAGCCAACGCTGCCCGAACGCCCGCCGCGGTGGTCTGGTCACGTCCGCTGACCGACGACGAGGAGCACGACGATGTCCATCCTTCGATCCGCACCGCACCGTCGCGGGCGGGCGGCGCTCGCGGGCGCGTGCCTGCTCGGCGCCCTGACCGCGTGCACGTCGCCGACGTCCGAGTCGGCACTGCCCCGGGCCACCGGCGCGGCGAGCGCCGAACCCACGGCGTCGCCCTCCGCGTCGTCGCTGGACCCGGACGAGGCGATGCTGCAGTTCGCCCGCTGCATGCGCGACCACGGCGTCGACGTGCCCGACCCCGACCACGGACGCGTGACCGTCGACGGGAGCGGGGTGTCGCCGGAACAGCTGGACGACGCGGAGCAGGCCTGCGAGAAGTGGCAGCAGATGGCGGAACCGCAGGACGGCGGCACGCCGCTGACCGCCGAGCAGAAGCAGGCGTTCCTCGACCAGGCGCAGTGCATGCGGGACCGAGGCTGGAACGTGTCCGACCCGACGTTCGAGGGTGGACGGGTCGAGCAGCAGTTCAAGCGCGGATCCGAGGAGGGCCCGGGCGATCCCGCGCCGGGTGACCCGAGGTTCGAGAAGGACCTGCAGGAGTGCGCCGACGAGGCGGGCATGGAGCTGCCGGACGAGGCCGTCACGCAGCGGGACGGGCAGTGATCATGCGCGCCCCACACCGACGGACCGCCCCCGCCGTGCTCGTGCTGCTGCTCGGCGGCGTGATGGCCGGCTGCGGGACCCCGAGCGCGCCCGCCGCGGACCCGTCGGCCTCGCCCACGTGGAGTACCGAGACGGTGACCCGATCGGACCTCACGTCCACCACCGCCGCCGGCGGTGAGCTCGGGCACGGCACCACCACCGAGCTGGCCGGGCGCACGGCCGGCACCCTGACCTGGGTCGCGCCCGTCGGGTCGACGGTCGCGGACGGACAGACGCTGTACGCGGTCGACACCCGGCCGGTCGTCCGGCTCACGGGTGCCGTCCCGGCGTGGCGCGACCTCGGCCCGTCCGTCGCGGACGGCACCGACGTCCGCCAGCTCGAGCAGGCGCTCAGCGACCTCGGGTACATGGCCGGCCTCGATCTGACCGTCGACGACGACTGGACGGCGGTCACGACGACGGCGGTGACGCGGTGGCAGAAGGCGCTCGGCGTCGCGCAGACCGGCACCGTGGGCGTCGGCGACGCCGTGTTCACGCCCGACGACGTGCGCGTCGTCGACCACCTGGCCGACCTCGGCGCCCTGGTCGAGCCCGGTGCGCCCGTGCTGGGCGTCGGTGCGACCCGGCAGGTCGTCACGGCCGCGCTGCGCACCAGCCAGGCCGCGCTGGCCCCGGTCGGTGGCACGGCCCGACTCACGCTGCCCGACGGCACGACGACGGTCGGGACGATCACCGCCGCGGAGGTCGTCACCGTGGACGAGAAGCAGCAGCTGTCGGTGACGATCGCGCCCGCCGACACGACGCTCGACGGCCTCGCCGAGGGCACCCCCGTGGACGTCGGGCTCGACCAGACCGTGGCGACCGACGTGCTGGTGGTCCCGGTCACCGCACTGGTGGCGCTCGCCGACGGGGGGTACGGCGTGCAGAAGGTGCTGGACGACGGCGGTACGCAGTACGTCCCGGTGTCCACCGGCGCGTTCGCGGGCACGTCCGTCGAGATCTCCGGCGACGACGTCGCCGAGGGCGACGTGCTGGTGGTGACCCCGTGAGCGTCCTGGACCTGCGCGGCGTCACGAAGACGTACGGCACCGGCGTGGCGGCACTGACGGTGCTGCACGACGTCGACCTCGTCATCGAGGAGGGCGACCACATGGCCGTCGTCGGGCCGTCCGGCTCGGGCAAGTCGACGTTGCTGCACGTCATGGGTGCCCTCGACCGTCCGACCACGGGCCGGGTCCGGTTCGGCGGCGACGACGTGACGGCCCTGTCCGACGCCGCGCTGTCGAGGGTCCGGGCGGTCCGGCTCGGGTTCGTGTTCCAGCAGTTCTTCCTGCTGGACGGCCGGTCGGCGCTCGAGAACGTGGCCGACGGGCTCCTCTACCAGGGCGTCCGCCGTCCCGAGAGGCTGCGGCGCGCGCGCGAGGCGCTGGACCGGGTCGGCCTGGGCGACCGGGTGCGGCACACGCCCACGGAGCTGTCGGGCGGCGAGTGCCAGCGCGTGGCCGTGGCCCGCGCCCTCGTGCACGGGCCGCAGATCCTGCTGGCCGACGAGCCGACCGGCAACCTGGACCAGGCGTCGGGCGCGGCGGTGCTGGAGCTGTTCGACTCGTTGCACGCCGACGGCGCGACGATCGTGGTCGTCACGCACGACGAACGGATCGCCGGGCGGCTTCCCCGCGTGGTCTCGATGCGCGACGGTCGCGTGGAGCACGACACGTGCCCGGGGGTGGCGCGATGACGCGGATCGACACGGCCGTGCGCCGCATGGCTCTCGTCGACCGGCTGCGGCTGGGCGCTCGCGGGCTCACGGTCCGCCCGGGCCGCACCGCGCTGTCAGCGCTCGGCATCGCGATCGGGATCACGGCGCTCGTCGGGGTGCTCGGGCTCTCGGAGTCGTCGCGCGCCGAGCTGCGCGCCCAGCTCGACGCGCTCGGCACGAACCTGCTCACGGTCGCGCCCGGGCAAGGGCTGCTGGGCGACGACGCGACGTTGCCCGACGAGTCGGTCGAGATGATCGACCGCGTGCCGACCGTGACGGCGGCAGCGGCCGTCCGGGCCGTCGACGCCACCGTGCGCCGCTCCGACCGGGTCCCCGAGAGCCAGACGAGCGGGATCTCCCTTGTGGCGGCCGACCTCGACCTGCCCACCGCGGTCGCCGCGACGGTCCGCGAGGGTCGCTGGCTCGACGGGGCGACGCAGCGGTATCCGGCGGTCGTGCTCGGCGCGACGGCCGCGCGGCGGCTGGCGATCGGTCCGCTCGGCGCCGGCATCGACGTGTCGATCGCCGGCCGGCCGTTCACCGTCGTGGGGATCCTCGACCCGGTGGTCCTCGCGCCCGAGCTCGACGAGGCGGCGCTCGTCGGGCTCCCCGTCGCGCAGACCCTCGTCGACGACGACCTGCCGCCGTCCGCCGTGTACGTGCGCGTCGACCCCGTTCAGCTGGTCGACACCCGCGCCGTGCTCGGGCGGACCGCCAACCCGGCCGCGCCCGACGAGGTGCAGGTGTCCCGCCCCTCCGACGCGCTCGCCGCCGGGGTCGTCGCCGACCGGTCGTTCACGCTCCTCGCGCTCGGGCTCGGCGCCGTCGCCCTGCTGGTCGGCGGCGTGGGCATCGCGAACGTCATGGTGGTCTCGGTGCTCGAGCGGCGCCGCGAGATCGGCGTGCGGCGGACGCTCGGCGCCACGCGCAGCTCGATCGGCGGGCAGTTCCTCGTCGAGTCGGCGCTGCTGTCCGCGCTCGGCGGGGTGGCCGGCGTCGTGCTCGGCGTCGTCGTGACCTGGGTGTTCGCCGCCGGCCAGGGGTGGGCTGTCATCGTCCCGTGGGGCCCCGTGGCGGCAGGGCTCGCGTGCGCGCTCGCCATCGGCTCCCTCGTCGGTCTCTACCCGGCGATGCGGGCGGCGCGGGTGCCGCCGACCGAGGCGCTGCGCACGGTATGAGTCCGGACACGACGAGGGCGGCACCCCGTGGGTGCCGCCCGACGCCGTAGGTCAGCCGATCTCGCTGGTGCCCGAGTACAGGTGCAGCACGGGAACCTGCAGCTCCTCGCGTGCGCGGGAGGCCCAGTCGCGGTGGAACGTGTCCTCGACCGCGTGCGGGTAGGTGACCACGGCGACCTCGAGGACGTCGCCGTCGGCGACCGCGGACTTGAGCGCGGGCAGCGGGTCGTCGTCGACGACGGAGCCGGTGGCCTCGCGGCCCGCGGCGACGAACGCGGCGACGCTGCCGGCCAGCTGCTCGTCCGCCGTGGCCTTCGCCTCGTGGGTCGACGGCTCCTTGCCCAGGGCGCGGTTCCACGCCTCCTTGAGCTCGCCGAGGCTGAGGTTGTCGATGATCGTGGAGACGAGCGGTCGGTCCGTGTCCGCCGGGACGAGGACGCGGTACGCGTACGTCTCGCCCTCGTGCAGGGCGAGCAGCTTCTCGACGTCGGCGCTGGCGAGGGTGTCCTCCGTGAGGACGATGATCGTGTCGGTCACGCGCCGAGCCTAGCCACCCGCCACCGTCCCAGCAGCACGCCGTCCGCGTGGAGCAGGTGCAGCGGCGCCAGCGCGCGGGGCGGCTCGAACCAGGTGGGCAGGTGCGTGATGCGCCCCACGGGTCCGCCGACCAGCTGCGGGCTCCACGTCAGGCAGAGCTCGTCGAGCAGGTCCGCGTCGAGCAGCTGGGCCAGCAGGGTCGGGCCGCCCTCGGCCAGGACGCGGACGAGCCCGCGGTCGGCCAGTGCCGCGACGACCGCGCGGGGATCGACGGCGCCGGGGACCCCGCCGTCCGCCACGACGACGTGGTCGGCGCCGATCCGCTCCCGCAGCGCGTCCAGGGACGGGCACGCGCCGGTGGTGAGCACGATCGGCGGGCGCTCGGCGTCGAGCAGCTCGGCGGGGAGCTCTCCCGAGGCCGTGACCACCGCGAGCTCGAGCGCCTCCGGCAGGCCGAGGGCGGTTCGCGCCGCCCGCAGCTCGACGGGGACCCCCAGCGCCGTGTAGCGCTCGCCCCGGGCCGTGCCGGCGCCGATGAGCACGACGTCCGCGAGCGCGCGCAGCACGCGGAACACCCGGAAGTCGGCCGGGCCGTTGATCGAGCCGCTCACGTGGTTCGCGCCCGTGGCCGCCCCGTCGAGCGTGGTCACCATGTTGGCGCGGACGTGCACGCCGGCGGCCGGTCCGTCGGCGAACAGCGCGAACAGCTCGGCCTCGTCGGGTCGCGGCTCGAGGCGCCGGGCGCTCGCGTCGAGGGGGAGCAGGACGTCGAGCGCGGGGAGGGCGGGCACGACCGCCAACCTAGGCCAGGACGTCCGCCAGTGCCGCGACGTCCCCGATGACCACGACCGCCGGGTTGCCGACGCCGCGCTCGCGCGCGCGGTCCGCGATGTCGGCCAGCGTGCCGACGGTGGTCCGCTGCCCGGGCAGGGTGCCGTTCTCGATGACCGCCGCAGGCGTGCCCGGGTCCTTGCCGTGCGCGAGCAGCTGGCGCGTGTGCGACGCCAGCTGCGCCACGCCCATAAGGAGCACGAGGGTGCCCTCGAGCCGCGCGAGCGTCGACCAGTCGGGGGCCGTGTCGTGCGCCGAGAGGATGGTGAGCTGCCGGGCCAGGCCGCGGTGCGTCACCGGGATGCCCGCGGCCGCGGGGACCGCGAGCGCGCTGGTCACGCCGGGCACGACGTCGACCTGCACCCCGGCCTCGAGGCAGGCGAGCACCTCCTCGCCGCCGCGGCCGAGCACGAACGGGTCGCCGCCCTTGAGCCGGACCACCCGGTGGCCGGCCCGGGCCCGCTCGACGAGGACGGCGTTGATCTCGGTCTGCGTGAGGGTGTGCGCGTGCGGGGACTTGCCCGCCTCGATGATCTCGACCGCGGGATCGAGCTCGGCCAGCAGCGCACGGGGGGCCAGGCGGTCGACGACGACGACGTCGGCCTCGGCCAGGGCGCGGCGCCCGCGGGTGGTGATGAGCCCGGGGTCGCCGGGCCCGCCGCCGACGAGGGTCACGCGGCCCGTCGACGGTCGGTGGTGGCGCAGGGGCAGCACGCCCGTGTCGAGCAGGAGCGCGATGGCGGACCGCAGCGCGGCGGCCCGGCGCGGGTCGCCGCCCGCGCCCACGGCCACCGTGACGTCGCCCGACCGCGCGACCGCGGGCGTCCATGCGGTCGACGCGCTCGCGTCGTCGGCCCGCACGCACCACAGGCGCGCGGCCTCGGCATCGGCCGCGACGGCGTCGTCGACCGCGCGCTCGCCCGAGGCGGTGTGGACCAGCCAGGCGCCGTCGAGGTCGGTGGCGAGGTAGTCGCGGGCGCGCCAGGTCACGCGGTTCGCGACGGCGAGCTCGGCGAGGTCCTCGCAGAGCGCGGGCGCCACGACCAGGACGTCGGCGCCGTCCTCGAGCAGGCGCGCGGCCCGTCGGGCTGCGACCGGGCCGCCGCCGACGACGACGACGCGCCGGCCGGTCACGTCGAGCAGCAGCGCGTGCTGCGGGGTGCTCATATCCCGGACCCGGCGAACCAGTCGTCGTCGTCCTGCGCCGGCGGCGCGGGGGTGAGCCGGTCCAGCAGGGTGGCGCCGATCATGCCCGCGGCGAGCGTGGTGCCGTCTGCCGGGTCGACCAGCAGGAAGCCGCCCGTGCGCCGGTGGGTGGCGTACTCGTCGAGGACGATCGGCTCCGCCAGCCGGATCTTGACGCGCCCGATCGCGTTGAGCGTGAGCGCGCGCGGCGGGATGTCGGAGGACGTGTCGGTGGCGTCGACCAGGTGCAGCGTGTCCACTCCGTCCCAGGCGTCGACCGTCAGGGTGTCGACGTCGAGCCGCGCGTTGACCTCCCGCAGGAGCGCGCGGACCGTGCGGGTGCCGACGCGGACCAGCAGGCGGGCGCCCAGGACGCTGCGCTTCTCCGCGAGCCAGCAGACGGTGCCGACGAGCTCGGTGCCGACCTCGACCGCGGCCGCGCTCGGCACGAGGACGTCGCCGCGGGCCACGTCGACGTCGTCGGCGAGCCGCAGCGTCACCGACTGGGGTGCGTGCGCCTCGGTCAGCGGCCCGTCGAACGTGTCGATCCCGACGACCGTGCTGCGCTTGCCGGACGGCAGGACGGTGATCTCGTCGCCGACCGACACGACCCCGGACGCGACCCGGCCCGCGTACCCGCGGTAGTCGGGGTGCTCCGCCGTGCGCGGCCGGATGACCACCTGCACCGGGAACCGGAACGGCTCGGACAGGGCGTCGCGGCCCACCGGCACCGATTCGAGGTGCTCGAGCAGCGTCGGGCCGTCGTACCAGGGCGTGCGCGTCGAGCGGTCCACCACGTTGTCGCCGGCGAGCGCCGACAGCGGGACGGCGGTGACGTCCTCGATGCCGAGGCTGAGCGCGTAGGCCGTGAACTCGTCGGCGATCGCGCGGAACGTCGCCTCGTCGAAGTCGACCAGGTCCATCTTGTTCACGGCGAGCACGACGTGCGGCACGCGCAGCAGGGCGGTGATCGTCGCGTGCCGGCGGGTCTGCTCGAGCACGCCCTTGCGGGCGTCCACCAGCACGATCGCGAGCTCGGCGGTCGAGGCGCCGGTGACCATGTTCCGGGTGTACTGCACGTGGCCCGGGGTGTCGGCGAGCACGAAGGCGCGCGTGGCCGTCGAGAAGTAGCGGTACGCCACGTCGATGGTGATGCCCTGCTCACGCTCGGCCCGCAGGCCGTCGGTGAGCAGCGCGAGGTCGACGTCGCCGCCGCCGCGCGCGAGGGTGGCCGCCTCCACGGCGCTCAGCTGGTCGGCCAGCACCGACTTCGTGTCGTACAGCAGGCGGCCGATCAGGGTGCTCTTGCCGTCGTCGACGGATCCCGCCGTGGCCAGGCGCAGGAGGTCCCGCGTCGCGTGCTCGGTCACGTGCGGGGTCTCCTCGGTCGGGGTCAGCTGGCTGGTCGGGGCGCCCATCAGAAGTAGCCCTCGCGCTTGCGGTCCTCCATGGCGGCCTCGGACGCGCGGTCGTCGGCACGCGTGGCACCGCGCTCGGTGAGGCGGCTGGCACCCACCTCGGCGATGACCTCGGGGATCGTCGACGCCTCGGACTCGACCGCACCGGTGCAGCTCATGTCCCCGACCGTCCGGTACCGGACGGTGCGGACCTGCAGCGTCTCGGTCAGGCGCGGGCCGCCCCAGTCTCCGGGCGCCAGCCACATGCCGTCGCGCAGGAACACCTCGCGCTGGTGCGAGTAGTAGATCGACGGCAGCTCGATCTGCTCGCGCTCGATGTAGCGCCATACGTCCAGCTCGGTCCAGTTGGACAGCGGGAAGACGCGCACGTGCTCGCCCAGCTTGTGGCGGCCGTTGTAGAGGTCCCACAGCTCGGGCCGCTGGCGTCGGGGGTCCCACTGGCCGAACTCGTCTCGCAGGGAGAACATGCGCTCCTTGGCGCGGGCCTTCTCCTCATCGCGGCGGCCGCCGCCGAACACCGCGTCGAACTTGTGCGCGGCGATGCCGTCCAGCAGCGGGACGGTCTGCAGCGGGTTGCGCGAGCCGTCGGCGCGCTCGACCACGCGGCCGTCGTCGATGGCGTCCTGCACGCTCGCGACGACGAGCCGCAGCCCGTGCTCGGCCACCACCCGGTCGCGGTACTCGATGACCTCGGGGAAGTTGTGCCCCGTGTCGACGTGCATGAGCGCGAACGGCACCGGGGCGGGCCAGAACGCCTTGCGGGCCAGGTGCAGCATGACGATCGAGTCCTTGCCGCCGCTGAACAGCAGCACCGGCCGCTCGAACTCGCCCGCCACCTCGCGCATGACGTGGATTCCCTCGGACTCCAGGGCGTCCAGCTGCGTGAGCGTCGTCGTCGAGCCCGTCATGTGTGCAACCCGCATTCGATCTTGGAGGTACCGGACCAGCGGCCCGCGCGCGGGTCCTCGCCGGGGGCGACGGCACGCGTGCACGGGGCGCAGCCGATGGAGGCGTAGCCGGCCTGGCGCAGCGGGTTGAGCACCACGTGGTGCTCGTCGACGTAGGCGTCCACGTCGGCCTGCGTCCACGCCGCGAGGGGGTTGAGCTTGACCTTGCCGCGCTTGGCATCCCAGCCGACGACCGTGATGTCGGTGCGCGTCGGGGCGTCCTCGCGGCGCATGCCGGTGACCCAGGCGGTGTACGGCTCCAGGCCGCGCTCGAGCGGCTCGACCTTGCGCAGGGCGCAGCACAGGTTCGGGTCCCGGTCGTGGAGCTTCTCGCCGTGGTCGGCGTCCTGCTCGGCGACGGTGCGCAGCGGCAGGATCGTGCGCAGCGAGATGTTCGTGAAGTCGGCGTAGTAGTCGCGCGTGCCCAGCGTCTCGGCGAAGTGGTAGCCGGTGTCGAGGAAGATCACGTCGATCCCCGGCACAGCCTCGGCGGCGATGTGCACCAGCACCTCGTCGCCCATCGACGACGCCAGGACCAGGTCCGTGCCGAACGTCTCGGCGGCCCAGCGGAGGATCTCCGCGGGGTGGGCGCCCTCGAGGTCGCGGCCCGCCTGCTCGGCGAGCTCCTGGAGGTCGGTGGTGATCATGAGCGCGCCACCAGCCCGACGAACTTCAGCGCGAACGCGCGGGTGCACGAGCGGCACTCCCACTGGCCGTGGGTCTCGCCGGCCGGCCAGAGGTCCTCGCTGGCGCAGAACGGGCAGTAGTAGGGGACGGCCCGCTCACCTGACGTCGCGCTCATCGCAGGTCCTCCTCGTCTGCCCGGTGCGCCCACTGGGCGAAGAGCTCGCCCTCGGTGCGCTGCTCGTCGAACTTGCGCGTGACGCGCTCGATGTAGTCGGGGAGCTCCTCGGCCGGGACACGCAGGCCGCGCAGCGTCTTCCCGAGCCCGCTGGTCAGCCCGAGGCCGCCGCCGAGGTGCACCTGGTACCCGTCCTCGCCGTTCGCCAGCGCGCCCTTGAGACCGATGTCGGCCGTCTGGATCCGGGCGCACGAGTTGGGGCAGCCGTTGAGGTTGATGGTGATCGGCTGGTCGAACGTCGGCAGGCGGCTCTCCAGCTCGCCGATCAGGTGCGTCGCGCGGGCCTTGGTCTCGACGATCGCGAGCTTGCAGAACTCGATGCCGGTGCACGCCATCGTGCCGCGGCGGAACGTGCTGGCGGTCCGGACGTGCAGCCCGGCGGCCTCGAGGCCGTCGACCAGCGCGTCGACCTTGCCGGGCGCGACGTCGAGGATGACCAGCTTCTGCTCGACGGTGAGGCGCACGCGGCCGGAGCCGGCGGCCTCGACCAGGTCGGCGACGGTGCCGAGCAGCTCGCCGGAGATGCGCCCGACGGTCGGCGCGACGCCGACGTAGAAGTTGCCGTCCTTCTGCGGGTGCACGCCGACGTGGTCGCGGCGGCCGGTGGGCGGCGGGGGCGGCGCGGGGCCGTCCGTCATCGTCCAGCCCAGGTACTCCGCCTCCAGCACCTGGCGGAAGAGCTCGGCGCCCCAGTCGGCGACGAGGAACTTCAGGCGGGCGCGCGTGCGCAGCCGGCGGTAGCCGTAGTCGCGGAAGATCCCGACGACGCCGGTCCAGACCTCCGGGACCTGGTCCAGCGTGACGAACGCGCCGAGCCGGACCCCGAGCTTGGGGTTGGTGGACAGCGCGCCGCCGACCCAGACGTCGAAGCCCGGGCCGAGCTCGGGGTGCACGACGCCGACGAACGCCACGTCGTTGATCTCGTGGGCGACGTCGTGGTGAGGGGAGCCGCTGATCGCGGTCTTGAACTTGCGCGGCAGGTTGGAGAACCGTGGGTCCCCGATGTAGTTGTCCGCGATCGCGCGGATGGCCGGCGTGCCGTCGATGATCTCGTCCGCGGCCACGCCTGCCACGGGGGAGCCGAGGATCACGCGAGGCGTGTCGCCGCAGGCTTCCTGCGTGCTCAGGCCGGTCGCCTCGAGCCGGCGCCAGATCTCCGGCACGTCCTCGATGCGGATCCAGTGCAGCTGGATGTTCTGCCGGTCGGTGATGTCCGCCGTGCCCCGGCCGAACTCGACCGAGATCTGCGAGATGACCCGCAGCTGCTCGAGGCTCAGCGCGCCGCCGTCGCAGCGCACGCGGAGCATGAAGAACTCGTCGTCCAGCTCGTGCGGCTCGAGCGTGGCCGTCTTGCCGCCGTCGATGCCGGGCTTGCGCTGCGTGTACAGCCCCCACCAGCGCATCCGTCCGCGCAGGTCCTCGGGCGCGATGCTGGCGAAGCCCTCGCGGGAGTAGACGGTCTCGATGCGCTCGCGGACGTTCAGGCCGTCGTCGTCCTGCTTGAACTGCTCGTTCCCGTTGAGGGGTTCACGCTGGCCGAAGGCCCACTGGCCCTCGGCACGAGCAGCGGGCGGGGCGATCCTGGTGTGCGCCATAGGGGCGTTATCTCCGGAAGAACGTGGACGTGCGCCTGCACCCACCGCTGGGGGAGCGGTTCTCTGGACGCAGACCGCGCGCCCGAGGGGACGAGGGGCGGGGTCAGTTGCTCCGCGGACAGCAGCACACGCACGGGTCCGCGACGACGGTGCACATGCACCGACACGAGAGGCGGAACCCGGGGGCGATCACCCGACGAGGTTGTCACGGGAGGGCGTGACGCGGGAGAGGGCGTCCGGATCATGAGATGTTCTGGTCGAAATGTGGGACGCGCGTCCAGAACGCGATAAGTGGACCGATCCGGTCGTGATTCGGAGCCGTCGCGAGCTCGACGTAGGCTGCTCGATCGTGACCTCCCCGGACGCCTCGAGCGGCGCCCCCAGCCTGACCGAGCGCCGACCGGTCGTCCCGCCGGACCGCCTGCTGGCCGAGCTCGTCCCGCCCCGCCACTTCGCCGACGAGTCCTTCGCGACGTACCGCCCTGACCCTGCGCACCCGTCGCAGGCGGCGGCCGTCGCCCGGCTGTCCGACGCGGCCGAGCAGATCCGGCGGGGACCGTCGCGCACGTGGCTGAAGCGCGGGAGATCGACGCCGGTCGCGATCTACCTCGACGGCGGGTTCGGCGTCGGCAAGACCCACCTGCTCACCTCGCTCGCGCACGCGGTCGGGGTTGCCGACGCCGCCTACGGCACCTTCGTCGAGTACACGAACCTGGTCGGCGCCCTCGGCTTCCTGCCGACGATCGAGGCGCTCGCCACCCGCCGGCTGGTCTGCATCGACGAGTTCGAGCTGGACGATCCCGGCGACACCGTCCTCATGTCCCGCCTGCTGCGTGAGCTCGCCGACCGTGGGGTCGCGCTCGCGGCCACGTCGAACACGCTGCCCGGCTCGTTGGGCGAGGGCCGGTTCGCCGCCGAGGACTTCCTGCGCGAGATCCAGGCGCTCGCGGCGCGGTTCGAGGTGCTCCGGGTGGACGGCGACGACTACCGCCACCGGTCCGTGGTGACGGATGCGGACGGGCTCTCGGAGCGGGCAGTGCGCGATGCCGCCGCCGCGCGCACCGACGCCACGCTCGACGACTTCGGCGACCTGCTCGCCCACCTGGCCACCGTGCACCCGAGCCGGTACGGCGCCCTGCTCGACGGCGTCGGGCTCGTCGCGCTGACCGGCGTGCAGCCCGTGCCCACCCAGGACGTCGCCCTGCGGCTCGTCGTGCTGGTGGACCGGCTCTACGACCGGGACGTCCCCGTGCTGCTCGGCGGCGCGGGCGAGCGGGACCTGTTCTCGCCCGAGATGCTCGCCGGCGGCTACCGCAAGAAGTACTACCGCGCGCTGTCGCGCCTCGGCTCGCTCGCCGCGGACGGCGCCGCGCTCGTCGCCTGACCTCCGTCAGGCAAGCACCACGACCGACCCAGTCGGGGTGTGCACGACCGCGCCACCGGGCGTCGGGACGACCGCGACCGGGTCCCATGCGGCGACGACGTCAAGCGGGTCGTCGGTGCGCACGGGCACCGCGACCTCGCCGCCGGACAGGTTCATGACGACGCGCGCGCCCCCGCGGTGCAGCACCATCCAGCCGTCCCACGGCACGTCCGGGCGGTCGTGCTCGGCGGCGCCGCCCCACACGAGGTCGGTCGCGGCGAGCTCGCCGGAGCGCAGGTCCGGCACGGTCCGGCGAAGGGCGATGAGCGTGCGGTACCAGTCGAGCAGCCGGCGGTGCTCGGGGTGGGCCGGGTCGTCGAGCTCCTCGCGCGTGAGGACCGAACGGCGGAACGTCGCGGGGTCCTGCGGGTCCGGTATCGCCAGGTCGCCGCCGCCATCGAGCTCGCTCCAGCCGAAGCCCCCGAACTCGCGGCGCCGGCCGTCGCGCACGGCGGCGGCCAGGTCGGGCTCGGGGTGGTCGGTGAAGAACTGCCACGGTGTGCGCGTGCCCCACTCCTCGCCCATGAAGAGCATCGGGCTGAACGGGGACAGCAGGACCAGCGCGGCCTCGACGGCGAGCCGGCCCGGGTCCAGGCGGGCCGACGGGCGGTCGCCGAGCGCGCGGTTGCCCACCTGGTCGTGCGTCGAGGCCGCGACGACGAACCGGTGGCCGTCCGTCCCGGGCGGCACCGGGCGTCCCCAGTCGCAGCCGCGGAACGTCGAGAAGCCGCCGTCGTGCACGAAGACGCTGGTCAGCGCCTTGTGCAGGACGTCGGGGGAGCCGAAGTCGACGTAGTAGCCGTGCCGCTCGCCGGTCACCAGGGCGTGGATGGCGTGGTGCACGTCGTCGTCCCACTGCGCGGTCATGCCCCGGCCGCCGTCGGTGGTCGGCGTGATCGACACCGGATCGTTGAGGTCGGACTCGGCGACCAGGGACAGCGGCCGCCCGAGCTCGGTGGAGAGAGCCGCGACCTCGTCGGACAGCTGCGCGAGCAGATGCTGGTCCGAGAAGTCGATGAGCGCGTGCACGGCGTCCAGGCGCAGGGCGTCCACGTGGAAGTCGCGGAACCAGCGCAGCGCGCTGTCGCAGACCCACCGCCGGACCTCGTCGGACCCCTCGCCGTCCAGGTTGATCGCGGAGCCCCACGGCGTCTGGTGGGTGTCGGTGAAGTACGGGCCGAACACCCCGAGGTAGTTGCCCGACGGGCCCATGTGGTTGTGCACGACGTCGAGGCAGACGCCCAGGCCGCGGGCGTGCGCGGCGTCGACGAACGCCTGCAGCGCGGCCGGACCGCCGTAGGGTTCGTGCACCGCGAAGGTTCCGACGCCGTCGTAGCCCCAGCCGTGCACGCCGTTGAACGGCGCGATCGGCAGGAGCTCGACCAGGTCGACGCCGAGCGAGACCAGGTCGTCGAGGTGGTCGATCGCCGAGGTGAGGGTGCCGCCGCGGGTGAACGTGCCGACGTGCAGCTCGTACGTCACGTGACCACGGGCGTCCACTCCCGCCCAGCCGTCGTCCGTCCACGGGAAGGATGCGGTGTCGTACACGCGGCTCGGACCGTGCACCCCGGAGGGCTGCCACGCGCTGCGCGGGTCCGGCCGAGGGTCGCCGCCGTCGACGGCGAACGCGTAGTCGGTGCCGTGCGGCAGGTCCCGGTCGCCGGACCACCAGCCGTCCTCGACGGACATCGGGACGCGCGCGGAACCCAGCACGAGGTCGACGCGCGCCGCGGACGGCGCCCACACGCGGGGGAGCACCGGCTCAGCCCTCCGCCCGCACCAGCAGCGCCACGGGCAGCCGGTCGAGCAGCGGGCCGACGTCGACGACGCCGCCGACGACGGGCCGGTCGGTGAGCACGTCGTGCCAGTCGCCCTCGGGCAGCGCCACGGTGTGGTGCGACCAGCCGCCCAGCCGGTCGACGGCCGCGGCGAGCCGGGTGGCGACGACGGCCACCCGCGGGTCGCCCGCGACGGTCCGGGCGTAGGTGAGCGAGTGCCCCGACGAGTGGGCCAGCGGCAGGAACCCGCTGTCGGGTCCGACGAACGCCTCCGGCAGCGAGCGGCGCAGGCGCAGCGCCCGCGAGGTGACCAGCAGCTTCTCGTCGGCGAGGTCGCGCGGGCCGGCGCCGTCGTCGAGCCGCGCGAGGCGGGCGGCCAGGGGCTCCAGGGGGACGGGCCGCCGGTTGTCGGGGTCCACCAGCACGGGGTTCGGCACCTCGGTGCCCTGGTAGACGTCGGCGATCCCCGGCAGCGTCAGCTGGACCAGCTTGGTGCCCAGCGTGGCGGCGCGGACCGCGGGCCGCGTGAGGACCTCCCACCCGTCCAGCAGCGCGGCGACGCCGGGATCGGCCAGCGCGTGCCGCGCGGCATCGAGCACGGCTCGCTCGTAGGCCTCGTCGGGGGCCGTCCAGGTGGTCCGGCTCTTGGCCTCGCGGATCGCCTTGGTGAGGTACTCGACCAGGCGGTCCTCGGCGATCGGGCCGCCGTCGGTCCACGTGCCGGCGAGCGTCTGCCACAGGAGGTACTCGGTGCGCCCGTCGAGCAGCGCGCTGCGGTACGGGGCGGACGTCGCGCGCAGGTCGTCGACCAGGACGGACCACTCCCGTGGCAGCTCGCTGAGCACACCGAGGCGCGCGCGGGTGTCCTCGCCGCGCTTGGTGTCGTGCGTCGAGAGCGTGGTCATGCCCAGCGGCGCCGAGCGTTGCTGCTCGGCCGCCCACGCCGACAGGTCGGTGGGTGTCAGCGCGAACTGCTCCGGGGCGCCCCCTACCTCGCACAGACCCGTGAGGTGGGTCCAGCGGTAGAACGCCGTGTCCTCCACGCCCTTGGCCATGACGGCGCCGCAGGTCTGCTGGAACCGCACGACCAGCTCGTCGCGCCGGGCACCGCGGGTTCGCCCGGCGCTGCCCACCTCGCGGCCGAGCAGCAGGTCGACGACGACGTCCATCGTCTCGCTGCGCTCAGGCGACAGGCGGGTGCGCGCGTGCGCCGCGGCGGCCAGCATGACCTCGAGCGACTCGGGGTGCACGGGCTCGCCGGGCACGACGTACGCGCGGTAGCGGTCGAACGCGACGAGCAGCTCGATCAGGCAGTCCTCGAGCGCGCGCCACGTGTGGTCCCGCAGGCGCAGGTCGTCCCGGCAGATGTCGGCCGCGAGAGACGTGAGCCGGTGCACCTCGGCGTAGAGCGGGCCGTCGACGATCTCGCGCTTGGCCTGCTCGGCGATCGCCGGGAACGCGTCCGACGTGTCGCCCGTGAGCCGGTGCATGACCGCGCCGAGCACCGCCGCGCCGCCCGGGTCGACGAAGGCCTGCTGGATGCGCCACAGCGCCTCGTACCCGGTGCTCCCGGTGGTCGCCCAGTCTGCCGGGAGCGTCTCGAGGCCCTCGAGGATCTTCTCGACGACGACCCACGCCCCGCCGCTGGTCTCGCGCAGCCGGGCGAGGTAGCCGCCGGGGTCGGCGAGCCCGTCGGGGTGGTCGATCCGCAGGCCGTCGATCGTGCCGTCGGCGAGCAGCGAGAGCACGAGCGCGTGCGTGGCGTCGAACACGGCAGGGTCCTCGACGCGGACGGCGAGCAGCGTGCCGACGTCGAAGAACCGGCGGTAGTTCAGCTCCTCGTCGGCCACCCGCCAGTACGCGAGGCGGTAGTGCTGCCGCTCGACCAGCTCCGCCAGCGACAGCGACTCCGTGCCCGGGCGGATCGGGAACACGTGGTCGTAGTAGCGCAGGACGGTGCGCGTCCCTTCGCCCGGGATCTCCACCTCCTCCAGCTGGAGCTCGTCGCGCCCGAGGACGGCCCCGATGCGGTCGCCCAGCACGGGCATGAGCACCGCGCCGTCGCCCGCGGACCAGTCCACGTCGAACCAGTCGGCGTAGGGGGAGTCGGGGCCCTCGGCGAGCACCGACCACAGGGCACGGTTGTGCCAGACGGGCGTCGGCACCGCCATGTGGTTGGGCACGATGTCGAGCACGAGGCCGAGGCCGGCCTCGTGCGCGGTCGTCGCCAGGCGGCGCAGCGCCGGCAGGCCGCCCAGCGACGGGGCGATCTCGTCGTGGTCGACGACGTCGTAGCCGTGCGTCGAGCCCGGCGCGGCGCGCAGGATCGGCGACAGGTAGACGTGCGTGACCCCGAGCGACGCGAGGTACGGCACCCGCGCCGCGACGTCGTCGAGCGTGAGGTCGGCACCCAGCTGCACGCGGTAGGTCGAGACCGGCACGGGCTTGCCCGCCGTCGGCAGCCGGCGGGTGGGCGTCGGGCGCTGATCGCTCATGCGGTCGGGCGCGGCCGAGTCGTGCGTCGCTTCGGCTTCTCCTCGGTCGCCGTCGCCGACGCCCGACGCTTCTTCGCCTGCTTCGCCGCCTCGCGGGAGGCCGTCGCGACCGCACCGATGCCCGAGGCGGTGGCCGACGCGGCGATGGGCGGACGGGTGAACACGATGATCGACTTCTCGCGGAGCGTCAGCTCCGCTCCGGCGTCGACCGTGCTGCCGGCCTCGATCTGCGAGTCGGTGTCGACCACGGCGGTCCAGACCTCGCCGAAGTCGACCTCCGGCATCGTGAACGTCGCCGGGTCCGGCTGCCCGTTGAACAGGATGAGGAAGCTGTCGTCGACGATCTCCTCGCCACGCCGGTCCGGCTCCGGGATGGCGTCGCCGTTGAGGAAGACGGTGACGGCGCGCGCCTGGTCGGCGCCCCACGCGTCGTCCTGCATGTGCTCGCCGGTGGGCGAGAGCCACGCGATGTCGAGCAGGTCCGACTCGCCGCCGTGCTCGGGTGCGCCGGCGAAGAAGCGGCGACGCCGGAACACGGGGTGGTCCTGGCGGAGGCGGACGATGCGCCGCGTGAACTCGAGGAGCGCGTTCTTGTCCTCGTCGAGGTCCCAGTCGATCCAGGAGATCGGGCCGTCCTGGCAGTAGACGTTGTTGTTGCCCCGCTGGCTGCGGCCCAGCTCGTCGCCGTGCGCGAGCATGGGAACGCCCTGCGACAGCAGGAGCGTCGTGAGGAAGTTCCGGCGCTGGCGCGCACGCAGCGCGAGGATCGCGGGGTCGTCGGTCGGACCCTCGGCACCGCAGTTCCAGGAGCGGTTGTGGCTCTCGCCGTCGTTGTTGCCCTCGCCGTTGGCCGAGTTGTGCTTCTCGTTGTACGACACGAGGTCGTTGAGCGTGAAGCCGTCGTGCGCGGTGACGAAGTTGACGCTGGCGATGGGGCGTCGGCCGGTGTGCTCGTACAGGTCCGACGAGCCGGACAGCCGGCTGGCGAACTCGCCCAGGGTGGACGGCTCGCCGCGCCAGAAGTCGCGGACGGTGTCGCGGTACTTGCCGTTCCACTCCGACCACAGGGGAGGGAAGCCGCCCACCTGGTAGCCGCCGTCACCGACGTCCCACGGTTCGGCGATGAGCTTGACCTGCGAGACCACCGGGTCCTGGTGCACGAGGTCGAAGAACGCCGAGAGGCGGTCGACCTCGTGGAACTGCCGGGCGAGCGTGGCCGCCAGGTCGAACCGGAACCCGTCGACGTGCATCTCGGTGACCCAGTAGCGCAGCGAGTCCATGATCAGCTGCAGCACGTGGGGGGAGCGCATGAGCAGCGAGTTCCCCGTGCCCGTGGTGTCGAAGTAGTGCGCCTGGTCGTCGTCGACCAGCCGGTAGTAGTTCGCGTTGTCGATGCCCCGGAAGCTCAGCGTCGGGCCCATGTGGTTGCCCTCCGCGGTGTGGTTGTAGACCACGTCGAGGATGACCTCGATGTCCGCCTCGTGCAGCGCGCGCACCATGGCCTTGAACTCCTGCACCTGCTGCCCGGACGAGGCGAACGCCGAGTAGCCGTTGTGCGGCGCGAAGAAGCCGATCGTGTTGTAGCCCCAGTAGTTGGACAGGCCCCGCTCGACCAGCGACGGGTCGTTGACGAACTGGTGGACCGGCATGAGCTCGACCGCGGTCACGCCGAGCGAGGTCAGGTGCTCGATGACCGCGGGGTGCGCGAGGCCGAGGTACGTGCCGCGCAGCTCGTCAGGCACCGCCGGGTGCTGCATCGTCAGGCCGCGCACGTGCGCCTCGTAGATGACCGACTCGTGGTACTCGTGCTGCGGCGGGCGGTCGTGGCCCCAGTCGAAGTACGGGTTGATGACCAGTGCCTTCATGGTGTGGGCGCTGGAGTCGTCGTCGTTGCGCTCGTCGGGGGCGTCGAACTTGTACGAGTACAGGGACGCGTGGCCGTCGATCTGCCCGTCGATCGCCTTCGCGTACGGGTCCAGCAGCAGCTTGTTCGGGTTGCAGCGGTCGCCCTGCGCAGGGTCGTCGGGCCCGTGCACGCGGTAGCCGTACCGCTGGCCGGGGGAGATCGCCGGCAGGTAGCCGTGCCAGACGAACGCGTCCACCTCGGGCAGGTCGACCCTGGACTCGTTGCCGCCCTCGTCGAAGAGGCACAGCTCGACTCGTTCGGCCACCTCCGAGAACAGGGCGAAGTTCGTCCCGGTCCCGTCGTAGGTGGCGCCCAGGGGGTAGGGGCGGCCCGGCCACATCAGCATGCATGCCAGCGTGCCAGTCAGCCGTCCATCTGGCGCGTGGGGCGACCAGTTGGTCGGGGTGGACTTCGCCACACGCCCAGCCGTTGCGTCCGGGCCTGCGACCTGGTGCGCTGGCCTTCGACACCGAGCCCGCGGACCCGACATCCGGTGGTCCGACGAGATGGAGGACAGCCGTGAGCGGTCAGGTCGTGGTCGTGGGAGCGGGCTTGGCCGGTGCGAAGACCGTCGAGGGGCTGCGGGAGCGGGGGTACGACGGCCGGCTCGTCCTGCTCGGCTCCGAGACCGAGCGGCCGTACGAGCGGCCACCCCTGTCCAAGGGCTACCTGCAGGGCAGCGACGAGCGCGACGGCGCGTTCGTGCACGCCGCCGACTGGTACGCGGCGCACGACGTGGACCTCCGTCTCGGCACGACCGTCGCCTCGGTCGACCTCGCGGCGCGCGACGTCGTCGACGGCTCCGGCACCCGCACGCGGTGGGACCACCTGGTGCTGGCGACCGGCTCCGAGCCGCGGCGGCTCGACGTCCCCGGCGCGCACCTGGACGGCGTCGTGCACCTGCGGACCCTCGACGACAGCGACCGTCTGCGCGCCCTGCTGGCCGCCGGCAAGCACGTCGTGGTGGTCGGCGGCGGCTGGATCGGGCTCGAGGTCGCCGCCGCGGCCAGGGCCGCCGGGTGCACCGTCAGCGTCCTGGTGCGCGACCCCCTGCCGCTGCTCGGCGTCCTCGGCCCCGAGCTGGCGGCGATGTTCGCCGACCTGCACCGGGAGAACGGCGTCGACCTGCGCACGCGCACCGAGGTCTCGGAGATCGTCGCGGCGGGTGACGGCACGCACGTCGGCGCGGTGGAGCTCGCGGACGGCACCCTCGTCGACGCCGATCTCGTCGTCGTCGGGATCGGCGCGGCGCCGCGCCTCGACCTCGCGAGGTCGATCGGCCTGCACGTCGAGGACGGCGTCGTCGTCGACGCCCACCTGCGCTCGTCGAACGCCCACGTGCTGGCCGTCGGCGACATCGCCCGCGCGCACCACCCCTTCTACGGCACGCACGTGCGGGTCGAGCACTGGGCGAACGCCCTCAACCAGCCCGCGACCGCGGCGGCGACGATCGTCGGGGCCGACGAGCCGTTCGACAAGCTGCCGTACTTCTTCACGGACCAGTTCGACCTCGGCATGGAGTACGTGGGGTACGTGGGCGCGCACGGGTACGACGAGGTGGTCGTCCGCGGCGACCTCCAGAGCCGGGAGCTCATCGCGTTCTGGCGCCGGGACGGGCGCGTCCTGGCCGGGATGAACGTGAACGTGTGGGACGTCGTTGACGACGTGCAGGCCCTCATCCGGTCCCGAGCCGTCATCGACCACGACCGGCTGGCCGATCCCGACGTGCCGCTCGCGGACCTTCTCTAGGCCAGCGTGCGCGCGGCGGCCCGGCGGACCACGTCGTCGTCGTCGGCACCCTGAGCGCGCCAGCCGAGCTGCTGGACGGCGCCGTTGCCGCGCCGGAGCACCGCGGCGACCTGGCGTTCGACCCACTCGAGATCGCCGGCCTCGGCCAGCGCGGGCCGGACGTGGTCCACCAGCTGAGCGATCACCTCGGCGGCCGGCAGCGGCTTGCCCGACAGCGGGCTGACCAGCTCGCCCGTGATGCCGGAGCGCGCCGCGCGCCAGGTGGCCGCCCGCAGAAGCTCGGTGCGGGGCTGCATCGCCGGCCCGTCGGGCTGCGTGAGCGCGGTCTCGGCGAGCCCCCGCACCAGGGCGGCCTGGAGCGCGGCGTCGTCCGCGTCGAGGCACACGTCGGCCACCCGCACCTCGACCGTCGGGTACCGCGACGACAGGCGGGCGTCGAAGTAGACCATCCCCTCGTCGAGGATCGCGCCCGAGCCCAGGAGGTCGTCGATGACCACGTGGTAGCCGGCGGCGTCGCCGAACGGTGCCGTCGGACCCGCCGTCGGCCACCGACCCCACACCTGCGAGCGGTAGGACGCGTACCCCGTGCTGCTGCCCTGCCAGGACGGGCTGTTGCCGCTCAGCGCGAGCAGCACCGAGTTCCACGGGCGCAGGTGGTCGAGGATCCGGACGCCCTCGTCCTCGTCGGCGATCCCCACATGGACGTGGCAGCCGCAGGTGAGCTGGTCGCGCGCGGTCTGCGCGAACTCCGACCGGATGGCGTACGCGCGCTTGTCGGGCAGGACGGTGGACTCCACGACCTGCGGTGCCGACGCCAGCGCGGCGATGCGCGCACCCGCGAGGCGTGCCAGCGCGTCGGTGCGGGCGCGGCCCGCGCGGATCTCGGCGGCGAGCTCGCCGAGGTCGGCACGCGGTGGCGTCGACGTCTCGATCTGCTCCTGCTTGAACTCCTTCTCGACGTCCCCGCCGGGTTCGTCGGTGCTGGACCCGTCCGCGGCGGCGTGCCGGAGCACCGTGACGGCGACCGACGTCGGCCGGCCCTCGGGGGTGACCAGCAGGAACTCCTCCTCGACGCCCAGGGTTCGCATCGGAACAGTGTGGGGGACGGGGGATCTGTGCGCGCGGGATGCCATATCCACCTGTCAGTGCGCTGTGTACCGCTAATGTCCACGCCGTGACTGTGCTCGTGACCGGGGGAGCCGGGTACATCGGCGCACACGTCGTAGGGCTGCTGCAGGGCGACGGCCGCGACGTGCTCGTCGTCGACGATCTGAGTACGGGGTCCGCGGCGCGGGTGCCCGGCGCGCCGCTCGTCAGACTCGACCTCGCGGACCCGTCGTGCGTCCAGCCGCTCGCGGAGGCCTGCCTGCAGCACGGTGTCACCTCCGTGATCCACCTTGCCGGCCGCAAGCGCGTGGACGAGTCGGTCGCCCGACCACTGTGGTACTCGGCGCAGAACGTCGACGGGCTCGTGCACGTGCTCCGGGGCACCCGCTCGGCGGGCGTCGACCGCTTCATCTTCTCGTCGTCGGCAGCGGTCTACGGCTGCCCCGCGGGGCCGCTGGTGGACGAGGACGAGGAGCCGAGGCCACTGAGCCCGTACGGCCGGACCAAGCTGGCCGGCGAGCACCTGGTGCGCGCCGTCGCCCGGTCGAGCTCGCTGCGCGCCGTCTCCCTGCGCTACTTCAACGTCGCGGGCGCTGGCTGGCCCGAGCTGGGTGACACGGGCGAGCTGAACCTCGTCACGCACGCGCTCGCACGACTGACCCGGGGCGAGCGCCCCGAGGTCTTCGGCACCGACTGGCCGACCCGTGACGGCAGCTGCGTCCGCGACTACCTGCACGTGCTCGACCTGGCGCGAGCGCACACCCGCGCCCTCGACGCCCTGGAGGCCGGAGTGCTGCCGCGGAACGAGTACAACGTGGGGACCGGCCGGGGGTCGACCGTGCTCGAGATCCTGGCGCGGCTGGGTGAGGTGACGGGCCTGGACGCCAGGCCGCTCTCCTCGCCAAGGAGGGCCGGTGACGCCTCGAGCGTGGTCGCGGCCGTGCACAACATCAGGGACGACCTCGGGTGGGTGGCGGAGCTGGGGACCGACGCGGTCGTCTCCAGCGCGTGGGAGGCCTGGCGGGCCCGCTAGTCGCCGCGAATCGCCGCCGCCGCCGCGACCTCGGCGTCAGCGGACTCCGGAGAACCGAAGCGCGCGACGACGACTGCGCCGACGAGCACGAGCACGAACGCGACCGCGGACGCCGTGCCCGCGCCTTCGGCGGGTCGGTCGCCCGCGAGGGCGATGCCCAGCGCGGCGCCGGCCACGGTCTCGATGCTCACCATGAGCGCGGTCACGGGGACGACCGCGGCACGCCGCAGCGCCAGCGCGGCGATCGCCAGCCCGAGGAGGCTGCACAACCCGGCGCTCCAGGCGATCGGGTCGGTGAGCACGTCGGCGACGCTCGTGATGTCGACGACGTGCGCCCCGAGCGCGGTGATCCCGAAGGCGAGCCCGGACAGCCCGGCCAGCACGAGCCCTCGCCAGGGTGTCGGTCGGCCCGCCGCGGTGACGGCGGCCAGGGCGCCGATGACGACCGTCGCACCGACGACCAACCACGTCGTGCCCGCGGCCGCCGGGTGGGCCGACTCCGGCGCCACGGCGAGCGCGAGGACGACCAGACCCACGCCGAGCCCGGCCAGCCCGAGCCAGTCGCTCCATCGCAGCCGGGCGCCGAGGAATGCAACCGCAAGCACGGCCGAGACGGCGAGGCTCGACGCGCGGCCGGCCTGGACTGCGAACAGCGGGAGTGTCCGCAGCGCCACGAACGCGAACCCCGCGCCGAGCGCCACGAGCACCAGCGCGACGAGGTAAAGGGGGCTGCGGGCAAGTCCGCCGACCAGCGAGGCGCCGAGGCGCACGTTGGCAGGCAGGTGCCGCGCGGCGGCCGCCTGGAGAACCACGGCGGTACCCGAGCACACGGCGGCTGCGGCGACACAGAGCAGTGCGAGCCCCACCGGCAGCCCCCTGTCATCTCGTGACGCGTGTCAGTGGCGTCGCGCGCGCCGGAGGCACCCTATGCTCCACGCGAACCGCCAGGGGAGAGCCGCGCAGGGGGCAAGGGTGCAGGGCGCACACGGGGAGGTGTCCGGCCGCGAGGTCGTCGCGCCCGCCATCGATCCCGGACGATGGCGCTGGGGCGTCGTCGCCGGAGCTTTCGTCGCTATCGCGGTCCTCCTCTCGACCCTGCTCGGGCTGACCTCCACGCCCCGCTCGCAGCCCCTGCTCCAGGGCCCGGCGTGGCTCGACGGCTGGTTCCAAGGCGACTCCGGCTGGTACTACCAGATCGTCACCAACGGCTACTTCTTCACACCCGGCAGCCAGTCCTCGATCGCGTTCTTCCCGGTATATCCCCTCGGCGTGCGCGGGCTGGGCGACCTGCTCGGCGACGTGCAGCTGGCAGGGTCTCTGCTCGGCCTTCTGGCAGGCCTCGCCGCAGTACTGCTCTTCTCCGGCTGGGTATGGGCGCGACTGCCGCGCAGGTCTGCGGCGCTGGCGATCGCGGTCCTCATGCTCTACCCGTACTCGTTCTTCCTCTACGGGGCGATGTACGCGGACTCGCTGTTCCTCCTGTGCGCGATCGGGGCATTCCTCCTGCTCGAGCGGCGCTGGTACCTCGCCGCCGGCCTCGTCGGTGCGCTCGCGACGGCCGGCCGGCCGGTGGGGGTCGCGGTCGCGGTGGGTCTCGTCGTCCGCACTCTCGAGCTGCTCGCGGACGACCGACCGGCGCGCCGGGGCGCGCCGGCCACGGTGTCTCGGGCGGGATGGCGTGAGGTCGTCGGCGCCGTGCGGGACGTCCGCGCGCGGCAGCTCGGCGTCCTCGTCTCGGTCCTCGGGATCGTCGCCTGGTGCGTGTACCTCGGTCTGACGTTCGGCCACCCGCTCGCCTGGATCGAGACGGAGTCGTCGCCGGGGTGGAACCAGGGCGTGGGTCCGCGTACCTGGTTCAAGCTCACGTTCGCCGGCACGCTGCTGCGCGGCCCCTGGGACATCGCGGCACTGCTCGCGCTCCAAGCCCTCGCGTGCCTGGCCGCGGTCCTGCTCGTGCGGCGAGTCTGGCTCCGCTTCGGCTGGGGGTACACCGCGTTCACCGTGGTCGTGCTCCTCATCCCGCTGCTGGGTACCAAGGACTTCATGGGCACGGGCCGCTACGTGCTCGTGGCGTTCCCCGTGATCGCGGCGGCGGGCGACTACCTCGCCGGACTGCGGCACCGCTGGATCAGCGTCGCGGTGCTCGGGTTGTGTGGTGCGCTTCTTCTCGTCCTCACCTACCTCTACGGCCGAACGGTGGAGGTCTCGTGACCGTCGCTCCCCAGATCCCCGACCCGTTCGAGAAGCTCTCGATCTTCTTCCCGATGTGGAACGAGGAGCGGTACATCGCCCGCGCCATCCACGCGGCTCGTGAGGTGTGCGGGGAGCTGGTGGCGGCGGCCCAGATCCTCGACTACGAGCTGATCGTCGTCGACGACGCGTCGACCGACGCGACCCCCGAGATCGCCGACGCGATGGCCGCCGACGACCGCCACGTGCTCGTCGTGCACCACCCTCAGAACCGCAAGCTCGGCGGCTCCCTGAAGAGCGGGTTCGCCGCCGCGACCGGCGACGTCGTGCTGTACACGGACGCCGACCTGCCGTTCGAGATGACCGAGCTGGTCCGCGCCCTGCGCGTGCTGCACACCTACGAGGTCGACATGGTCAGCGCATACCGCCTGGACCGCACGGGCGAGGGGCCTCGCCGGGCGGTCTACTCGTTCCTCTACAACGGGCTCGTCCAGCTGCTGTTCGGCACGCGCGTACGCGACATCAACTTCGCCTTCAAGCTCTGCCGGCGGCGGGTGCTCGACCACGTGACGCTGAAGAGCGAGAGCTCGTTCATCGACGCCGAGCTGGTCATCCGCGCACAGCGTGCGGGGTTCCAGGTGCTGCAGATCGGCGTGGACTACTTCCCCCGGACGCGCGGGGTGTCGACGCTGTCCTCGTTCGGGGTGATCCGGGCGATGGTCCGCGAGATGCTGCAGCTGCGAGGGGAGCTCAAGCACCTGGGACCGGCTGGGGGCCTGGGATCGTGAGCAAGCTGCTCATCGTGACGGCCGACGACCTGGGTCTGACCCGGGGCGTGAACGCCGCCGTCCGGCGAGCGCACGAGGACGGCGTCGTCACCGCGACCTCCCTGCTCGCCGTCGGGCGGGCGTTCGACGATGCCGCGGCGATGCTGCGTGACCTTCCGACGCTGGAGCTCGGCGCGCACCTCGCGCTGGTGGGCGAGGACCGCCCGTTGCTGTCCGCGCGGGAGATCCCGAGCCTGGTCGACAGCCGCGGCGCCTTCCCGCTGAGCTACCGCACGCTCGTGGGTCGCGGGCTGACCGGTCGCATCGACCCGGACGACGTCCGGCGTGAGCTCGGCGCGCAGCTGCAGCGCGTCCTCGGGGTCGGTGTGCCCGTCACGCACGTCGACACCCACCAGCACACCCATCTCTGGCCGACCGTGGCGAGAGTGGTCGCCGACCTTGCGAGGGCGGCCGGCATCTCCGCCGTACGGCTCCCGACCAGCCACGCGCACGGGCCTCTCGGGCTGGGGGTGCGGACCCTGTCGCGCCGGACACGTTCCACGCTGCGCGCCGCCGGACGCGCGACCACCCTCGACTACGCGGGTCTCGACGAGGCAGGCCGCCTCGACGCCGCGCGCTTCCGGAGCACCTTGGCCGCGGCGCAGAGCCGGGGGGCGGCGACGCTCGAGGTCAACTGCCATCCCGCGGTCGAGGGCGACGCCGACCTGCACCGCTTCACCTGGGACTATCGGTGGGCCGACGAGCTCGCGATGCTCGTGGACCCGCGGGTGCGCGACGCGATCCGAGCCTCGGGCTACTCGCTCGGCGGCTTCACCGCGCTGCTCCAGGACGGTGCCGCATGACCCGAGCCGTTCGTCGCCGTCCGGACGATCCCGGTCGCCGCGCGCTGCGCCTGTACCGGTCCGCTTCCGTCGGCGACCGAGCCCACGTGCTCGTGCGGTGGTTCACCGCGCCGTTCCCGCAGATCGCGGAAGCCCTGCCGTCCGCGGGGCGGGTGCTCGAGATCGGCTGCGGGCACGGCCTGTTCAGCGCCTACGCCGCGCTTGGTGCCCCCGGCCGACAGGTACTGGGCGTCGACATCGACGCCGACAAGATCGCCGTCGCCGTGGCCGCTGCAGGGGGCGTCGACCGCCTCGAGTTCCGCCGGGCACCCGACGGCGCCGTCCCGGCGGGCCCCTGGGACGCCGTCGTGTTCGTCGACGTCCTCTATCTGCTGAGCGCCGAGAACCAGCGGTCGTTGCTCACCGAGGCCGTGCGGGTGCTGGCCCCCGGCGGCCGTGTCGTGATCAAGGAGATGGGCATCAGGCCGGCATGGAAGTTCCGCTGGAACACGCTGCAGGAGACGGTCTCGGTCAAGGTCCTCCGGATCACCGAGGGATCGTCGTTCGACTTCGTCGACCCGAGCACGATGGCCGACTGGTTGACGGAGCTCGGTCTGGTCGTCGACCAGCGGCGGCTGGACGCGCGGCGCGTGCACCCGCACCACCTGCTCGTCGCACGGCTGACCGACCCGAGCTGAGCCGCTCGCTCCCACGGCGTCCAGTTCCCTCACCCTCCGCTGCGTTCCCGAGTCGTTGACCGGGCGGCGTGCGGACCGTACCGTGCAGTAACGCTGCCGTCCGAATGGTGAGATGACACATGAGGCTCTTCCCGACCGTCCACGCGACCGGCGACCTCCCGGCCACGCACCGCGCGCACCTCGAGGGACACGGGCTGACCTTCGTGGGGCCGCAGGACGATCCGGACGTGGTCCTGGTGCTCGCCGGCACCGAGCCGGCTGGGAACGTCGCGGGTACCGGCGTGGTCGTCCTCGCCTCGGGCGACGAGCAACCCGCCGTCACGCAGCTGCTCGCCGCGGCCGGCATCGTCGCCCGTCCGACGGCGGTCGGGACGGTCGCGCTCGTGCCCGCCGACCTCACCGCCGACGACCTCCTCGCCTGGACGACGGACCTCGCCCTTCCGGTGCGCGCCACGCTCGACGCCGACGCCGGGCCGCTGCTGCGGACAGCGACGGGCAGCCAGGCGCTCGGGCACGTCGTCGCGGCGGGGCTCCGCGCGCCGTCCGGCGGCGTCCTCGCGCTGGGCGTGGAACCGACGGCGGACCTGCTGCTCAACGCCGTGACCTGGGCCGCCCGCCCGACGCCGGCGGACGCGGGGGCGACGAACCGGTCCGACCTCGCGACCCATCCCGCGTGGACGCGACTGAAGCGCGACGTCACGGAGCTGCAGGCCCTGCAGGTCCGCGACGGCTCGGTGCCGGACGCCGACCACCACGAGCGGGCACGCGAGCTCGTGCACGCCCTCGGGCTCTCCCTCGACGAGCTGACCCCGGCGCTGCCGCACGACGAGGACTACCTGACGGCCGTCGGCAAGGACCTGACCCGCTGGGCCGACGGCGGCTTCGAGGTGCCGGACTTCCTCGACTCGCTGGTCGCGTTCCACCCGGAGCGGCAGCGGGTCGACGGGCTGCCGCACCTCGTCGTGTTCCCCATGTACACGCAGAACGGCAGCACGGACCGCCGGGTCGAGGCCGTGCTGCTCCAGGTGCGGTGGCCCGACCTGGTGGCCCGGCTCGAGGCCGAGCAGTTCAGCAACGCGCTGTTCGTCCCGGTGACGTTCCTCGACTTCACGCCGGGCTACGACACGAACTCGGCGGTGCTGTTCCCCGAGACGGTCGCCGTGCGCGAGGTGCCCACCTTCACGTGGGGCGCGATCTTCGCCGACCGCGAGGCCGCGCGGTTCCGTCGGGTCGTGCGCGCCGCTGCCGACACCACGCGCCTGGCGCTGCCACCGGACGCCGCGCGTCTGCTGGCCGACCAGCGCCTGGCCGAGGAGACGTTCGTCCTCTGGGACCTCGTGCACGACCGGACGCACATGCGCGGTGACCTGCCCTTCGACCCGTTCATGATCAAGCAGCGGATGCCGTACTTCCTCTACTCCCTCGAGGAGCTGCGCTGCGACCTCACGGCCTTCCGAGCGGCGGTGCGGCTGGAGGGAGAGGGCGTCCCGCACGCGCGGTACGTGCAGTACGCCATCCTCTTCGACCGCCTGTTCCGCTTCCCCGTCACCGGCTCGCGCGTGCGCAACTACGACGGTCTGGGCGGCCAGCTGCTGTTCGCGTGGCTGCACCAGCACCACGTCCTGCACTGGACGGACTCGCGGCTGACCATCGACTGGCCGCAGGTGCCGGACGCCGTGATCGCGCTGGCCGAGCAGATCGAGCAGCTCTACTGGCGGTCCATCGACCGGCCCAAGACGGCCCACTGGTTGGCCGCCTACGCACTCGTGTCGGGCACCCTGACCCCGCACCCGGCGTCGGTGTGGGCGCGGGGCGACCTGCCGCTCGACGGGCCGCCCAAGGGGTTCACCGACGCGGTGCTGGACGACGAGTTCCCGCTCTCGATGTTCTACGAGGCGCTGGCCCGCAAGATCGCCGACGTCGTCACGTCGACCAGCGGGATCACCGCCTGACCGGATCCGGGTAGCGTCGCAGGAGTGCAGCGACGAGGTGCGCGATGACGGAGCTGGACCGGGGCCGGGAGGCCTTCGCGTCGGCCGAGTGGGCGCTCGCTCGCGACTGCTTCCGATCCGCCGACGCCGAGCACGCGCTGGGCCCACAGGACCTCGTGCTGGCCGGGCAGGTCGCCGTGCTGCTCGGCGACGACGCGGCCGCGCCCGATCTCTTCGCGCGCGCGCACCGCGCGTTCCTCGCAGCCGGTGACGCCGAGCACGCGGCACTGTGCGCGTTCTGGCTCGGGATGCACCTGGTGAACCGGGGCGAGCTCGCTCCCGGCTCAGGCTGGTTCGCCCGCACCCACCGGCTGCTGGCGGACGGCGACGGCGACTGGGTGGTCGCCGGCTACCTGATGGTGCCCGAGGGCTGGCGGGCGCTGGCCGAGGGCCGGTTCGACGCGGCGGCGGACCTGTTCGCGCGCGCGTCGGAGGTGGGTGAGCGGTGCCGCGAGCCGGACCTGGTCGCCATGGCGCGCGTCGGCCACGGGAACGTGCTCATCGCGTCCGGGCACCCGCGCGAGGGCGTGGCCCTGCTCGACGAGGCGATGGTGTCCGTGACCGCGGGTGAGCTGACGCCCATCACCACCGGCGTCGTGTACTGCACGGTCATCGACGTCTGCCAGCGTGCGCTCGACGTCCGCCGCGCCCAGGAGTGGACGGCGGCGCTCGAGCAGTGGTGGGCGTCGCAGCCGGGCCTCGTGCCGTTCACGGGGGCGTGCCTGGTCCATCGCGCGCACATCTCCAGGCTCCACGGCGACTGGTCGCAGGCTCTGGCCGAGGCGACGGACGCGTGCGAGCGGCTCACGCGGAACGACCCCCGCGCGGCGGCGACGGGGTTCGTGGAGATCGGCGAGCTGCGCTGCCTGCGCGGGGAGACCGACCTCGCCGACGAGGCGTTCCGCCGGGCCGCGGACCTCGGACGCGACCCCCAGCCGAGCCAGTCCCTGCTGCTCCTCGCCCAGGGTCGCCCGGAGGCGGCAGCGGCGGCGATATCCCGCGTGCTGGCCGACCCGACGCACCCGGCGGACCGCGCGTCGGTGCTCGCGGCCGCAGTCGAGATCCTCCTGGCGGCCGGCGACGTCGGGTCGGCCCGCCGGGCTGCCGAGGAGCTGACCGAGGTCGCGGGCGCCCGCGCGACGTCGTGGCTCGACGGCCTGAGCGCGGACGCGACCGGCGCGGTCCTGCTCGCCGAGGGCGAACCCGGGCGGGCGCTGCCGGCCCTGCGTCGCGCGCGGTCGATCTGGCTGCAGCTGGGCGCGCCGTACGAGGGAGCCCGCACGCAGCTGCAGGTCGCACGCGTGTTGGAGGCCCTCGGGGACGAGGACGCGGCGCGCCGCGAGCGGGACGCCGCCGCCGGGACGTTCGGACGCCTGGGCGCCGCGCCGCCCCCGTCGGTCGCGCCGGTCGGCGGGCTGACTGGCCGCGAGGTCGAGGTGCTCGCCCTCGTCGCGACGGGGCTCAGCAACCGTGCCATCGCCGAGCAGCTCGTGCTCAGCGAGAAGACGGTCGGCCGCCACCTGAGCAACATCTTCCTCAAGCTCGACGTGCACTCCCGCGCGGCCGCGGGAAGGTGGGCGCACACCCACGGCGTGGTCCGCGCCGGCTGACGGCCGTGCGTGGGGCGAACGCCCCATGTCGACGCGCGCCACCTGCACCGTTCGCCCGATGCGGGGCGGTGCGCCGCGTTCCTAGCGTGAGACGCGACAGCGGCACGCAGGGACGGAGACCGAGATGGGCACGCAGAGGTTCGACACCGTGGTCGTGGGTGGCGGTCAGGCCGGCCTGACCGTCGGCTACCACCTCGCCCGGCGCGGTCGGCCGTTCCTGATCCTCGACGAGAACGATCGGGTCGGCGACGCCTGGCGCAAGCGCTGGGACTCCCTGCACCTGTTCACCAACGCGTGGGCGGTGGGCCTGCCCGGCATGCGCTACCCGGGCCCGCGGCTCGCCTTCCCGTCCAAGGACGAGTACGCCGACTACCTCGAGGCCTATGCCGAGCGGTGGGCACTGCCCGTCCGCACGGGTGCGCGGGTCACCCGCGTGAGCGCCGTGAGCGGGGGGTCGTTCGTCGTGACGCTCGACGGCGACGAGATCGAGGCCGACCACGTCGTCGTGACGACCGGGGCGAACCACGCGCCGCGGGTCCCCGAGCTCGCCGACGGGCTGGACCCGCGGATCGTCCAGCTGCACTCGGTCAGGTACCGGAACCCCGACGGCGTCCCGGTGGGGCCCGTGCTCGTGGTGGGCACCGGCAACTCCGGCGCGGAGCTCGCGCTCGAGCTGGCCCGCACGCGGCCGGTGCTCCTGGCTGGGCCCGACCCGGACGAGATCCCCGTGCCGCTGACCACCGCGACGAGCGCGATGGTGCTCCCGCTCCTCCTGCTGGTCCAGCGGCACGTCCTGACCCTGCGCACCCCCATGGGGCGCCACGCAGCCGCGCAGCACCGCACCGTGCCCCTGATCCGGACGCGCACGCGCGACCTCGCGGCCGCCGGCGTCGAGCGCGTGCCGCGCGTGGTCGGGACGCGCGACGGCCTCCCGCTGCTCGACGGTGGACGCGTCGCCGAGGTCGGCTGCGTCGTGTGGTGCACGGGCTTCCGCACCGATCTCGGGTGGCTCGACCTGCCGGCGTGCGACGACGACGGCCGGGTCCTGCACGACCGGGGCATGTCGACGACGGTCCCGGGGCTCGCGTTCGTCGGTCTGCACTTCCAGTTCGCGCTCGCGTCGGAGACCATCGCCGGCGTCGGTCGCGATGCGGCCTGGGTCGTGCGCCACCTCGACGACCGGCGCGCGCCGACCGCGGTCGACCCTCCCGTCGCCCGCACGTCGGCGGGCTGACGTCAGTCGCGGGCCGGTGCCTGGTCCGGGACCGGCTCGGGTGCGTCGTCGTCCTTCGGCGGGATGATCGCCTCCGAGCGGCCGTGGAACGCGGCGACGAGGCGGGCCACCAGGACGGCGAGGAACACCTGACCGACGAGTGCCTCGAACGTGGCGATGCTGCGGCCGGGGAACAGGGCGGCCGTGTAGTCGCCGTATCCCAGGGTGGTCAGCGTCGTGTACGAGAAGTACTGGAACGACCGCGCGTTCGCCACCTCGCCGTTGGCGAAGAACTGCCCCGCCGTGAAGGCGTCCATGAGGCCGAACAGGCTCGCGAAGAACATCCCGATGATCAGGTACGCGCTCAGCGCGCCGGCGAGCGACTGCACGGTGACGGCGGTCCGCCGCAGGATTCGGTCGAGGATCACGACGAGCGCCGTCATGAGGATCACGCAGACCACCCCGTCGAGGACGCCCTCGGCGATGTCGCGGGGCAGCGCGACGAGCGCGACGAGCGCGACGACGGCGGAGACGACGAGGACGATGCGGACGAAGCGCTTCTGGTGCGGCATCGGCCGGGACGTCCGCACGGCCAGCCCGAGCGTGAAGAGGTAGAGCACGAGGACGAGGATCTCGACCCACAGCGCGGAGCTCAGGGCGTACAGGACGTACACGGTCACCAGCAGGCTGAGCACGATGCCGAAGTCGTCGGTGCCTGTCCGCCGGGCGAGGAACGACCGGCGGTGCGTCTTCGCCGGCGTCGCGTCGAGCGGTTCTGTCACGCCCCGGAGGCTAGCAGCGGCGTCCTCAGCCGATCGTGACCAGGTCCCGCACGTCGTCGTTGGGCAGCACGTCGACCACCGCGGTCACCTCGAGCTCGTCGAGGTCGGCGTAGCCGTGGTGCACGTTGAGGAACGCGGTGTCGGACGCGTCGCGCCCGGTCGCGATCCGGACGAGGCTCGTGCGCGGCGCCAGCGTCGTCGCGTCGACGACGTACCACTGGCCGTCGATGTTGGCCTCGGCGACCGCGTGGAAGTCCATGGGGGACAGGCCGGGCGCGTACACGGAGACCAGGCGGGCCGGCACGTCGAGCGCGCGCAGGAGGGCGATGACCAGGTGGGCGTAGTCCCGGCAGACGCCCTGGCGCGCCAGGAGCGTCTGCACCGCGCCGTCGGTGGGCAGGCTCGATCCAGGCACGTACGACAGCCGAGACCCCACCCAGGAGCTGATGGCGGCGAGCAGATCGTAGCCGTGCAGCCCGGCGAACTCCGCGTACGCGGTGGGACCCAGCGTGTCCGACTCGCAGTACCGGCTGGGCCGCAGGTAGCGCAGCAGGTCGGCCTCGTCGGAGGTCACCGGCGTTGCGCGCCCGTCGATGGACGCCGAGTAGTCCAGAACCAGGCGGCCGACCTCCGCCTGGACCACGTGGAGCCGCGTCCCGTGGTGGTCGGGGACCTCCTTGGCCTCGACCGGTCGCCCGTCGAGCGTGATCCGGAGGGACTCCCGCGCGGCGACCTGGGTCGAGACGGCGAGCTCGAAGGCCAGCGTGGCGGGGGAGGTGACGTCGAGGGACAGGTGGGCGGTGAGGTCGCGATGCACGCGCTCATCGTGGTCGACGCGCGCCGCGTGCGCCTCTCGAGTGCCCTTGGTGGGGGGCGGCGTCGTGTCGACGCCGGCCCCCGTCACTGATGATGCTCGCGGGGATCAATCCCTGACAAGGATGACAATTCTCGTCACCAGGCGGAGCGCACGTAGTCCTTGAGGAAGCAGCCGTACAGGTCCTCGCCGGCCTCGCCGCGCACGATCGGGTCGTACACGCGCGCGGCGCCGTCGACCAGGTCGAGCGGGGCGTGGAAGCCCTCCTCCGCGAGCCGCACCTTGGTGGGGTGCGGCCGCTCGTCGGTGATCCAGCCGGTGTCGACGCTCGTCATGAGGATGCCGTCGGTGGCCAGCTCGGTCGCGCTGGTCCGCGTGAGCATGTTGAGCGCGGCCTTCGCCATGTTGGTGTGCGGGTGGCCAGGGCCCTTGTAGCCGCGGGAGAAGACGCCCTCCATCGCGGACACGTTGACGACGTAGGCGCGACGCGCTCCGCCGCCAGAAGCAGCCGCGCGCATCGCGCCGCGCAGGCGGCTGACCAGGATGAACGGCGCCGTCTGGTTGCACAGCTGCACCTCGAGCAGCTCCATCGGGTCCACCTGGTCGACCGTGTGCACCCAGCTGTTGGTCTCGGCCGTGTCCGGCACGAGCCCTCCGGCGTCGATGGCGGTGCCGGCGACGAGCCGCTCGAGCGAGGCGTGCTCGGCGTTCAGCGCGAGCGCGTCGACGCCCGGCCCGGCCGCGATGCTCGTCAGCTCGGTGACCGACCCGGCCAGCGCGACCGGGTGCGCGCTGCTGGTGCGGCCGAACGTGGTGATCTGCGGCAGCGGGCGGTCGGGCAGCGGCTCGAGCTCGGCGTCCGCGAGGTGGGTGTACGCGCCGGGGGAGCGGCGGACGGTCTGCGCCGCGTTGTTGATGACGATGTCGAGAGGTCCCTGCGCGGCGACCGAGTCGGCGAGCGCGACCACCTGGGCCGGGTCGCGCAGGTCGATGCCGACGATGCTCAACCGGTCCAGCCAGTCGGCGCTGTCGGGCATCGCGGCGAACCGGCGGGCGGCATCGCGGGGGAACCGGGTGGTGATGGTCGTCGTCGCGCCGTCCCGCAGCAGGCGCAGCGCGATGTACATCCCGATCTTGGCGCGGCCGCCCGTGAGCAGCGCGCGCTTGCCGGTGAGGTCGGTGCGGGCGTCCCGCTTGGCGTGGTTGAGGGCCGCGCAGGCCGGGCACAGCTGGTGGTAGAACGCGTCGACGTCGACGTACGACTCCTTGCAGATGTAGCAGGGCCGCGCCTTGAGCAGCGTCCCGGCGCTGGCGCCCCGGACGCTGGACACCAGCGGGATGCCCTGCGTCTCGTCGTCGATGCGGCCCGGGCTGCCGGTCGCGGTCGCGTGGATGACGGCGCGGTCCGCGGCGCTGATGGCGTCCCGCTTCTCCGCGCGCCGCTGCTTCTTCGCGGCCTTGAACAGCGCGGACGTCGCCCGGCGGGCCAGCGCGAGGTGCGGGTGGTCCGACGGCAGGGCGCTGATCTGCTCGGCGACGCGGAGGAAGACCTCGAGCTCGGCGGGGTCGACGCCGTCGAGCGCCTCAGGGCTGGTGAGCGTGGGGGCAGTCATCGTGCGGGTGTCCTAGCTGGTCGTCAGAGAGTGGCCGACGGGCAGGGAGCACGAGAGCCGGGCGCGCGGGGGATCGGTCGATTCTACCCGTCCGCCCTGGGGGACCTCGCGGGACCTTCGACGGGGGTGCCGCCGAGCAGGTCCCGCAGCCTGTCGTGCCGGGCGGCGTAGGCGGCGTCGAACCGGCGCTCGGCGCGCTCCAGCTTCCGGCCGCGGTACCGGCGGCGCGCCCACCACGACCCCGGTGTGGCCAGGCGGATCGCGCCGACCCAGGCGATCACCGGCACGACGACGCCCAGGATCCCGGTGGAGAGCTTGCCCTTGAGGATGCAGACGAGCGCGCAGACCATGTGGGTCAGCACCACGCCGGTGAAGACCCATGCCGGGGTGCCCTCGACGGGGGTCTGGCCGATGGGCGAGACCCCGAGCAGGATCGCGCCGCCCAGCGCGGCGCCGACGAGGATCGCGTCGATCGACTTGCGGCCCTCCGTCGACCAGTACACGTCGTCGAGGTGGAACCAGAGCGCGAACTCGTCCAGAGTCAGGGCTGCGCCGGCGCCGAAACCGAGGGCCAGGAGGTCGATCCACGGCGAGGCGGGCGTGAACCGGAAGACGAGCAGGCCGCTCACCAGGACGAGCAGGATGCCCCAGACCTGGTGGTGCACGTGCACGCCGCCGATGTAGACGTCCTGGACCGGTCCCGGCGCGTCGGCCTCCGCCGCTTTCCGGGCGTGGATCCGACGGGTGATCGTCCGCACCAGCGCGAACGTCACCAGGAACCCGACCAATGCCCAGAGTGCCGGCGAGCGTCCGGTCTGCACGAACGTCTGGTCGTACCAGTCCACCCGACGACCGTACCGGGGCGAGCCTCAGCCGCTCAGGTGCGCGAAGACCACGGTGTTGTCGGTGTAGTGCCCGGTGCTCCGGTCGAACCGACCGCCGCAGGTCAGGAGCCGCAGCTCGGGACCTGTCGTGTTGCCGTAGACCTCGAGCGTGGGGAAGTCGTCCTTCGGGACCGAGCGCACGGCGTCGACGACGAAGGTCGCGGTCGTGCCGTCGGCCCGCGCGACCACCACCTGCGCTCCCGCGGTGAGCCGGCCGAGCTCGTGGAAGACGGACGGGCCGTCGACGCCGTCGACGTGGCCCTCGATCACCGCAGGCCCGACCGCGCCCGGGCGCGGCGAGCCGTCGAACCAGGCCGCCTTGTCGTAGTCCGGGCCGGGTTGTGGCACCTCGAGCGTTCCGTCGGGCTGCACGCCGACCGTGAGCAGGTCGGACGAGATCCCGAGCGACGGGATGCTCACCTGCACGGGGAGCGGCTGCTCGGGAGGCGCCGGCGCCGCCGTCGTCTCGCTCGGCGCCGGTCGGACCGGGACCGGAGCCGGGACGGCGACGGGGACCGGCTCGGGAGGCGCCGGCTGCTGCGCGTGCAGACCCACGGCGAGCGCCGCGCCGCCGCCGAGGACCAGGACCGCCCCGGCGACGAGCGCCCGACGACGCCCGATCGCCGGCCCGGGGCCGTGCGACCGGGCGTCGTCGTCCATCAGCGCGTCGCCGCCGCGGTCGCGGTGCGACGGCGGACCAGCAGGCCGGTCCCGGCCAGCAGCGCGACGCCGCCTGCCGCGAGGAGCCCGGCGTCCTGGACGCCGGCCGTCGAGCCGCTGCCGGTCTGTGCGCCGCCGGCCGGCATGGTCGACATCTGCGAGGACGCGAGCACCGCGCACAGCGCGGGGTCGGTGGCCTCGGTGGGCAGCGACGGGTCCAGGTCGGACTTCGTGTCGCCGTCGTACGTGCCGTCGTTGTTGTAGTCGACGCCGTGGATCACGACGACCGACTTGCCGGAGACGATCGCGTCGGCGACCTCCGGGGCGATCTGGATGGAGCCGCGCTCGTAGTTGAGCTTGCCGCCCGGCGCGGTGTCGAACCGGTCGACCGCGAGGCCGGACGCGGGGGAGGTGTCGCCGGTCTTGGTCAGCGAGACGACGATGTCGCCGTAAGCCGGGCCGCCGTCGGTCGTGTTGAGGTGGCCGACGTCGCCGTTCTTGTCGTCGGTCGCGGCGGGGCACTCGTGCCGCGCCTCGGCGCCGAAGTGGATGTGCGCCGCGTGCGGGTTGTCGGGGAGCAGGCCGTAGGCGGCGAGGTCGACGGTGAGCGTCGTGCCGCTGACGGTGGCCATCGCCGTGCCGCCGCCCTGGACTCCGTTGAGCGCGACCGGGGCGAGCGTGCCCTGCGACGATCCGTCGGCGGCCGAGGACGGCCCGGCCAGGGCGATCATCGTCGCCAACCCGACTGCGGGTGCGACCAGTGCGATGCGAGTGCGTGCCTTCATGAGGCGGTCCTCCTGGGTCTCGTGGCCGTCCCGGTGCGGGGGCGGCCTGACCGGTGAGGTTCGGAGCGTGGGCCGCCGCGGATGGGTGGGCAGACAAACCGGACAGATCGGCCCGCGCGAGGATAGGTTCGATCTCGCAGGTGCCGACCGGGGACGGCAGTCAGCCAGAGCTCCGGACGGATGAACTGGAGGAGCACACGTGAGCGAGACGCCCGACCCCTACGGCCCGATCCACGGGCGCCCCAGCTTCCGGGAGCACATCGATCGCGGCACGTTCCCGGAGCACGGGCTCGAGCCCGACGAGGCCTACGAGCTGCTGCACACCGGGCTCATGCTCGACGGGCGCGAGACGCTGAACCTCGCGTCGTTCGTGACCACCTGGATGGAGCCGCAGGCGGAGAAGCTGATCCACGACACGCTCCGCAAGAACCACATCGACCACGAGGAGTACCCGGCGGCGTCGCTGATCGAGGAAGCCTGCGTGCACATGCTGGGCGACCTGTTCAACGCGCCGGACTCGACCCAGGTCGTCGGCGTCGCGACAATCGGCTCGTCGGAGGCGATCATGCTCGGCCTGCTCGCCCACAAGCGGGCGTGGCGCGACCGCCGGCGGGCCGCGGGGTTACCCACCGACCGGCCGAACGTGGTCTTCGGCGCGGAGACCCACGTCGTGTGGGACAAGTTCGCCAACTACTTCGACGTGGAGATGCGCAAGATCCCGATGAAGCGGGACCGGTTCGTGCTCGGTGCCGGGGACGTCGAGGCGCACATCGACGAGAACACGATCGCGGTGGGGGCCGTGCTGGGCACCACCCACATCGGCGAGGCGGACCCGATCGAGGAGATCAACGACCTGCTGGTGCGGGTCAAGGCCGAGAAGGGCTGGGACATCCCCCTGCACGTCGACGGGGCGAGCGGCGCCTTCATCGCCCCGTTCTCCGAGCCCGACCTGCGCTGGGACTTCCGGCTCGAGCAGGTGGCGTCGATCAACGTCTCCGGGCACAAGTACGGGCTGGTCTACCCGGGCGTCGGCTGGCTGATCTTCCGCGACGCCTCGAGGCTGCCCGAGGACCTGGTGTTCAGCGTGAACTACCTCGGCGGCGCGCAGCCGACCTACACGTTCAACTTCTCTCGCGGCTCCGCCATGATCCAGGCCCAGATGTACAACTTCCTGCGGCTCGGGCGCAGCGGCTACACGTCGATCGTCGAGACGATGCTGGCCAACGCCCGGTTCCTCAACGAGAGCCTCGAGGCCAGCGGGAAGTTCACGATCCTGAACCCGGGCCTGGCCGAGCCGGTGGTCACCTTCTCCATCAAGGGCGACCCCGGCTTCGACGTCTACCACCTCTCCGCCCGCCTGCGGGAGGACGGGTGGATCGTGCCCGCGTACAGCCTGCCGCCGGACGCCGACGAGGTGCACCTCCTGCGCGTCGTGGTCCGGTTGGACCTCAGCCGGATGATGATCGAGCTGCTCCTGCGCGACCTGTTCGCCGCCTGGGACGCGCTGGTGGCCGAGCAGCCGGTGCAGCGGCCGGCCGCCAAGCCCGACGTGTGGACGTCACCCGCGCACGCCGCCGCGAAGAGCAAGGCGCGCACCGGCCTGGGGCAGTGACCTCGACGGTCCCGGACCTGCCCGCGGGCTGGCGCGTCCTGCGCACCCGCGGGCCGGCCGGCTTCGTCACGCACGCGGTCCTCGCGCGCCCCGACGGCACCGAGGTCGAGTGGACGTCGCGACGGCACCGCAAGGGGCTCGGTCTGAGGCTGGCCGGCGTCCGGGCGGAGGGCGGCCGGGCCAGCGCGATGAGCTGGTGGATCGGCTCGCTGTTCGCGATCGGTTCGGTCTGTTTCGCCCTCGGGTCGGTGCCGGCGTACTTCGACAACATCGACCCGGGGATCGTCGCGGGCACCTTCTTCGTCGGCTCGATCTTCTTCACCAGCGCCGGTTACCTGCAGTTCCACGAGGTGCTGCGGGCGCCCGGCGGGGTCCTGGTGGAGTCGACGCGCCCGCGGCCGCTGGCGTCCCTGATCGGGTGGAAGCCGCGGCGGATCGACTTCTGGGCCGTGCTCGTGCAGCTGGTCGGCACCGTGTTCTTCAACATCAGCACCTTCGCGGCCATCCAGAGCGACCTGACCACCGAGCAGGCCAAGCGGCTGGTCTGGGCGCCGGACGTCTTCGGCTCGATCTGCTTCCTCGTCGCCAGCTGGCTGGCCTACTCCGAGGTCAACCGCGGGATCCTGCCGCGCTCGGACCGGTCGGTCGGCTGGCGGATCTCCGCGCTGAACATGGTCGGGTCCATCGCGTTCGGCGTGTCCGCGATCGCCGCACGCTACCTGCGCTCCACCGGAGAGCTGGCCAACCTCGCGCTGGTGAACCTCGGCACGTTCCTCGGCGCCGTGTGCTTCCTGCTCGGCGCGCTGCTGCTCCCCGTGGAGTCGGCCAAGGACCGGTCCTGACTCACCACCCGTCGAGGTGCCAGACCTCGTCGAGAGGCTGGCGCGGGGCCGGCCGGAACGTGTCCCCGGTGTAGTACGCGGTCGGGATGAGCGCGCCCTGGCGGACGTCGGCAGGGATCCCCAGGAGGTCCGCGACCTCCCGCTCGTGCGCCAGGTGAAGCGTGGTCCACGCCGTCCCGAGCCCCCGGGCGCGCGCGGCGAGCATGTAGCTCCAGGCCGCGGGCAGCAGGGAGCCCCAGAGCCCGGCCTGGCTCCCGCCGGACAGCCGCGGCGCGGTCAGGCACGGCAGGACGAGCACCGGCGCGTCGCCCATGTGCTGCCCGAGGTACTCCACGCTGTCGCCGATCCGCCGCTGCACCCCCGCGCGCTCGGGATCGTCCTGGAACAGCCGTCCGGCGTACCCCGGTGCGGCGACGTAGGCGTCGACGGCCCGCCGGTACACGTCGCCGACGGCGGCCCGCAGGTCCGGGTCGGTGACGACGACCCAGTGCCAGCCCTGCCGGTTGGAGCCCGAGGGTGCCTGCAGCGCGATCTCGATGCACTCGCGGACCAGCTCGAGCGGCACCTCGCGCGTCAGGTCCAGGCGCTTGCGAACGGACCGTGTCGTGGTCAGGAGCTCGTCGGGGGTGAGGGGCAGCGTCGTCATGTGGACATCCTGGTTGCTCACGGCAGACTCCACCCCGTGGACGACGACCCGATCGGCCGGCTGCTGGCCGACCCGCCCGACCTGCCGGTGCGGCACGGGCTTGCCGACGTGGTCGCGGCCTTGCGGGCCGGCGGTGCCGCGGTCGTGCAGGCGCCGCCCGGCACCGGCAAGACGACGCTCGTCCCCCCGGCCGTCGCGTCGGCGGTGACCGGTCGGGTGATCCTCACGCAGCCCCGACGCATCGCCGCGCGGGCGGCCGCGCGTCGGCTGGCCCACCTGCTGGGCGAGCCGCTGGGCGCCACGGTCGGCTTCTCGGTGCGCGGCGAGCACGTCCTGAGCGCCGCGACGCGCATCGAGGTGGTGACGACGGGCGTGCTGGTCCGCCGCCTGCAGCGGGACCCGGAGCTGCCGGGCGTCGGCGCGGTGATCCTCGACGAGGTCCACGAGCGGCACCTGGTCGACGACCTCGCGCTCGCCCTCCTCGTCGACGTGCGCGCGAACCTGCGCGACGACCTCGCGGTGGTGGCGATGTCCGCGACCGTCGAGGCGGAGCGCACGGCCGCCCTGCTCGGCGGCGCGCCGGTGGTGAGCGTCGCCGGTGCGCTCTTCCCGGTCGACGTCGTCCAGAGCCCGCCGCCGTCCCGCGTGGCCCGGACCGACGAGCGCGGCGTGACCCCGGGGTTCCTCGACCACGTCGCCTCCACCGTGCGCCGAGCCCTGACGGAGCGCCCGGGCGACGTCCTCGTCTTCGTGCCCGGCGCCGGCGAGGTCGACGGCGTCGCCCGACGGCTCGGGGGCCTCGACGTGGACGTGCGGCCGCTGCACGGGCGGCTGCCGGCCCGCGAGCAGGACCTCGCGCTGACGCCCGGTGCGCGACGCCGGGTGGTCGTCTCGACGGCGGTCGCGGAGTCGTCGCTGACGGTGCCCGGTGTCCGGGTCGTGGTCGACGCCGGCTTCTCCCGCGAGCCCCGAACCGACCACCGTCGCGGCCTCGCCGGCCTGGTGACCGTGAGCGTGAGCCGGGCGGCGGCGGAGCAGCGGGCCGGGCGCGCGGGCCGGGAGGGGCCGGGGGCGGTGTATCGCTGCTGGTCCGCGGCCGACGACGCCCGGCTGCCGGCGCACCCGCAGCCGGAGATCCTCACGGCGGACCTCACCGCGTTCGCGCTCGAGCTGGCGTGCTGGGGGAGCCCTGACGGCGCCGGGCTGGCGCTGCTGGACGCTCCGCCCGAGGCGGCCATGGCCGCGGCGCACACGATCCTCGCGGATCTCGGCGCGGTCGGACCGGACGGCCGTCCGACCGCCCGGGGTCGGGCGGTGTCCGCCGTCCCCGCCGACCCGCGGCTGGCGCGGGCGCTGCTGGACGGGTCGCGGCTCGTCGGCGCCCGACGTGCGGCCGAGGTGGTCGCGCTGCTCTCGGACGA